>CAYZAE010000010.1:55051-69293 GCA_964476125.1 uncultured Verrucomicrobiota bacterium
CCTTTACCCCCCGAGGGTAGTCGGATCCGCGACGTTGCCCTTGTTGAAATCCACGTACTCCTCGGTCAGATCCGCCGCGTACATGACCGCACTGCCCTTTCCGAGATTGAGGCGGATGTGCAGATCGAATTCCGTCGGCGCCACCGCCTTGCACAAATCCGCAAAGGTCGCCTTCGTCGGCTGGCCCCGTCGCAGGCTCCAGAGAATCTTCCGGCTCCCGGACGCGCTGTACCCGATGTCGACGCGGTCCTCCACAACCGTCGCCGGACTGTACCCGAGGGCGTCGATGAGCCGCCCCCAGTTGGGATCCCCGCCGTGCCAGCTGGTCTTCACCAGCGGACTGTTCGCCACCGACCGCGCCGCGGCATCGGCATCGGCCTGGGTCCGGGCGCCGTCCACCCGCACGGTCACCACCCGGTGAACGCCTTCGCCATCGCGCACGATCTTCTTCGCGAGCTCGAGGCAGACGTGATTCAAGGCCTCCTGAAACGCCCGCCGGCCAGGGGCGGAGATCTTGGACACGGCCGATTTCGCATTGCCGGCCAGCCCGTTCGCGAGGAGCAGGACGGTGTCGTTGGTGCTCATGTCGCCGTCGACGGTGATCCGGTTGAAGCTGAGCGCGACGGCTTGCTCGAGCATGGGCTGGAGCGCCTTGCGATCGATCGCGGCGTCCGTGGTGAGGAACGCCAGCATGGTGGCGTGAAGCCCGCTTGGCATGGCTGCGGGGCGCGCGCCGGTGGCGGACATCCCGGGATGAATCATGCCCGCGCCCTTGCACATGCCGCCGATGCGGACGGTCCGGCCATCCAGCTTGAACTCGACCGCGACCTGCTTGGGTTTGGTGTCGCTGGTCATGATCGCCTCCACCGCGTGCGCGGCATGCTCGACCGTGGATCCCAGCACGCCAGCGGCCGCGGCGATCCCGGCCCGCACCTCGGGCATCGGAAGATTCACACCGATCCGTCCGGTCGACCCGACGAGGAGGAGTTTCTCCGGCAACCCGAGCACACGCGCGGCCTCGGCGGTCATGGCGCGGGCGTCCTTCATGCCCTGACGTCCGGTGCACGCGTTGGCATTCCCAGAGTTCACCACCACGGCCTGGGCGACGCCGCCGTCCATGCGCTCGACACACACCTTCACCGGCGCCGCACACACCTGGTTGGTGGTGAACAGGCCCGCGACGGTGCACGGAACCTCCGACACCAGCAGCGCCAGATCGCGCTTCTGCCCCTTGTCGGAACCCTTGCCGGTTCCGAGGCGCTTGATGTCACAGAACACGCCGCCGGCACGGAACCCCTGCGGGGCAACAACGGAACCTTCGATGGAACGTAGCTTGGTCTTCACGAATCAATCGGAGTCTTGTTCAGGTTGGGAATGGGAAAATCGTGGGTGGGGGGATGCGGGGGACGACTGGAACCGACGGTTCCGCGAAGGAACGACTCAGCCACAGCGGTGTGATCACTGGCGCAAAGATCCACTGCGCTCCCTGAGCCAGTCCCAGTCCATGGTCGGCTCCGCTGGCGTGCCGGTCGGCAGTGCCCCTTTGACCGCCGGTACCACCGTGCTGCCGGCAATCCACCGATGGGTTTCGGCATGGCCATCGACGAACGAGAAGTTCGCGGCCGAATTGTGATAGGACGCAGGCAGGTTCCCCCACTTGGGCGCCTCCTCCAGCCGGTTCATGAAAAATCCGTCGTTGATGGTGTCGGGGTGCTCCTCCAGAAACACAAAGGTCTGCGAAGGCCGCACAACCTCCGAAGCCCGGAACGCCTGGATGAAGGAGGGATTGAATCGGTTCGTCAGTTCGCCCGGATCCCCGATGAGCGAGTTCATCGAGTAACTCCGGATCCGCGCCCCCACCTCCGACAGTGAACGGTCCGACGGACAGAGGAACGTGCGCGCGGCGCGGCCGACGTAACTGCCCAGGAGCGCGTCGGTCAGGTAGGCGGTGTTGGTGTTGTCCGGGCTCGCCCCCCAGTCCATGACGTGATTGGCCCAGTTCTGGCGGCGCGCCCGCGTCTCGCCGACGCCGTGGTTGTTGACCAGCCGATCCTCCTGGTCGTCGGCGTACATGTTCCAGGCGAGGTGCAGCTGCTTCACGTTCGATGCGCAGGTCGCGCCAAGCGCACGTCCCTTGGCCCGGGAAAGCGCGGGCAGAAGCATCGAGGCCAGGATCGCGATGATGGCAATCACCACCAGCAACTCGATCAGCGTGAAGGCAACGCGGCTCGACCGGAACGGATGAGGACGGCGGGAGCGGGTAGGCATGGACACCGGCACGGACACTGAACCCGTCGCCGCGGGAATGCAAAGGGCACTCTCCTCACATCAGGCCGGCGGTTTCGGGGAATCCGCAGAGGATGTTGAAGCTCTGGACCGCCTGACCGCTGGCGCCCTTCACGATGTTGTCCTCGGCGCTGAGCACCACCAACCGTCCGGTCCGCGGATCAAGGCGCCAGGCGAGTTCGAGCATGTTGGTGCCGACCACGTTCTTGGTGTCCGGCAGCGCCTTGCCTTCCAGCACGTGGACGAACGGCTCATGGGCATAGGCGGTCTGGTAACAGGCGCGAATCCGATCCCCCAGGGCGGTGGCCTCGGCCTCGGACCGGAACTCCGTGGTGGGAGCCAGATAAAGGGTGGTGTGGATGCCGCGGTTCACCGGGATCAGGTGGGGTGTGAACTGAATGACCACAGGTTCGCCGGCGGCGAGGCTCAGCTGTTCCTCAATTTCGGAAAGATGCCGGTGCTTCGGAACGCCATAGGCCCGCACGCTCTCGTTGCATTCGCAGAACAGGTAGTCGATCTCCGCCTTGCGTCCGGCCCCGCTCACGCCGCTCATTGAGTTGGCAATGATGCCGGTGGGCCGGACCAGCCCGGCACGGAGCAGCGGCAGGATCGGAAGCAGGATGCTGGTCGGATAACAGCCGGCGGAGGCGACCAGTTTGGCGTTGCGAATGGCCTCCCGATGAACTTCGGGCAGCCCGTAAACCGCCTGCGCGAGCAGCGCGGGCGCCGGATGTTCGTGGGCGTAAAACTCCTTGTAGGTCGCCGCGCTGCGCAGCCGGAAATCGGCGCTGAGATCGATCACGGTGCAGCCTTGCTCGAGCAACGGCACCGCAAACTCCGCAGCCACCCCATGCGGGAGCGCCAGAAACACCACCTTGGCGGACGCCGCCAGGGCCGCGACTTCCGGTTGGATGAATTTCAGGCCGCGGGCCCGGGGATGCGCAGCGAATCGGGGATAAACCTGCGCCAGCGGCTGTCCGGCGTTGGGCCGGGAAGTTACCGCCACCAACTCGGCGTGCGGATGATTCAGCAGCCTGTAAACGAGTTCCTCGCCGGAATATCCGGAGGCCCCCACGATCGCTACCTTGACCTTGTCGGTGGAATTCATGAATCGGATATCAACGCATCAGGTTCGAACCGCAATCCGCTCTCCCCACGTGTCGTGGCAGGGCGGGCCGGGTGCGGCTCCGGTTTTCTAGGCCATTCCGTAGCGGATTACCATGATCCGCCCTCCCATCTCCCATCTCCCGCCTCCCATCTCCCCACTCCGCCCTGCCCACTCCGCCCTCCCCACTCCAGGAAAGCGCCCGCCACGCGGAACGGGCTGGAAAAAAGAAAACCCCGCCGGCGGCTGGCCGGCGGGGCGTTCGTCGAGATTCTCGGGATCAGCGCTTGCTGAACTGGAACCGCTTGCGGGCGCCGGGCTGGCCGTACTTCTTGCGCTCGCGCATACGCGGATCGCGGGTGAGCAGGCCTTCGGTGCGGAGTGTGCCCTTGAGGTTCACGTCCGTCTGGAGCAGGGCGCGGGCGAGACCGTGGCTGACCGCGGTGGCCTGGCCGATCGGGCCGCCGCCGTCCACATTGACGCGGACGTCGTACTTGCCCACGGACTGCGTGGCGGAGAGGGGGCGAAGGGCGAGGGTGCGCAGGGCGTCGGTCGGGAAATAGACCTCAAAAGCCCGGCCGTTCACGGTGAGCTTGCCGGTTCCGGTGACGATCCGGACGCGGGCGGTCGCCGTCTTGCGGCGGCCCGTCGTGACAACCTCGTTGGTCTTGGTATCGATCATGGCAACGAAAGGAATGGGAGGATCTGGCGATCGGGTTCAGGAGCCTCAGTTCGACGGCGCGAGAGCAGCCGGCTTCTGGGCCGAGTGAGGATGGTTGCCGCCCTTGTACACCTTGAGCTTGGTGAGGAGCCGGCGACCGAGGCGGTTCTTCGGGATCATGCCCTTGACGGCGTGATGGATGAGGTCCTCGGGCTGCTTGGCGCGGATCTGCGCCACGGAGCGGTACTTCTCGCCGCCCTTCCAGCCGGAGTACGTCATGTACAACTTGCCGGTCTCCTTCTTGCCGGTCAGGCGAACCTTCTCGGCATTGATCACAACCACGAAATCTCCAGCGTCAAGATGCGGCGTGTAGATCGGCTTGTTCTTCCCGCGAAGAATGTCCGCCACTTGGACAGCGAGCCGTCCGAGCACCGCTCCGTCTGCATCAATCACGTGCCACCGGCGCGCGTCCGGGTCCTGCTTGGGCAAAAAAGTCTTCATGTCTTCCCCAACGAAAAAGGGACGGGGACCCTACCAACCGAAGCTGTCGCGTCAACAGCCATTTCTTTATCCACCCCATCCGCTCCAGAACCCCAGCTCCTTCATGGAGGCGTAATCCCGCGCCCTTCCAACCATCCGGCGACCCAGGATCACGTGGTCCAGAACCTCGATCTTCAACAACTGCCCGCCACGAATCAAATCCCGAGTCACGCGAATATCGCCCTCCGAAGGGCTCGGATCCCCGCTCGGATGATTGTGCGCCAGGATGATCGCCGACGCATTCGCCGCAATCGCCCGCCGGAACACCTCGCGCGGGTGCACCAGCAGGGTGTCCAGGGTGCCCTGCGACAACCGCTCCGCCGAAAGCAGCCGGCGCCGCGTGTTGACCAACAGCACGTGAAACGTCTCCACCTCCAGGGTCCGCACATCCTCCCGCAGAAAATCCGCCACCCGCTCCGGCGTATCCAGCAACGGCGCCTCCGCATGCACCTCCCGCGACAACCGCCGCGCCAGCTCGAACGCCGCCTTGATGCCCACCGCCTTGTCCAAACCGATTCCCGGCACCTTGCGCAGCTCCGCCAACGGCGCCGCCGCCATCCGGCCCAGGGAATGATCGAAACTCCGCAGCAACTGCTCCGCCGCCGCCGTCACCGGCATGCCCCGCGCCCCAGTGCGCAACAGGATCGCCAGCAACTCGCTGTCCCGCAGGTGATCCGCCCCCAGCCGCGCCAGGCGCTCCCGGGGACGCTCCCGTTCCGGCGTCTCCTGGATCGACAGCCCCCCCGCCCCACCCGACTCCCCACCGTTCTCCTCCAATCTCATGGGTCCGCCCCGACCCTCGTCGGGTTCCTGGTTTAATTCGCTCGGCACGACCGGATAACGCAGGCAACCAGCCAAATCTTGCAGACGGAATGAACAAAATGATTCCCGGAATTAACTTTGCCGACGGACACGCCCCCCGCAGCGTTCCCATGGAGCCCATCCATGACCAACATCGCCTGTTTCTCCAATCTGTCGGAGGCCGATCTCGCCAAATCCCGACTCGAAGCCGCGGGCATCGCCAGCTTCGTCCCCGAGGAATCGTCCGCAGGCTGGATGCTCGAAGGCGCCGCCCCCATCGTCACCGGCGTCCGCCTGCAGGTGGCCGACGCCGATGTCGCCCGGGCCCTCGACGCCCTCGAGATTCTCCCCTCCCAGACCGTGGCCGACGACGTCCCCGCGACCGAATCCAAACCGTAGACCTCCTTCCTCCACCGTCTTCATCTTCGCCTTCGGGAGCCACGAAGGAAATCAGGCCCCTTGTGCCCGCTTCATTTCCCGGTCGGACTCCCGTAGCTTCGCGTCAGTGAAGCTGATCTCCTGGAACGTCAACGGGCTGCGGGCCGTTCTCAAAAAGAATTTCCTCGATTACCTGGCCGACGAATCGCCCGACATCCTCTGCCTTCAGGAGACCAAGGCCAGCCCCGACGACGTCGAAGTCCTCTGGCCCACGAGCTACACGACCTACTGGAACACGGCGGAAAAAAAGGGCTACAGCGGCACCGCGATCTTCACCCGCACCCGGCCCCTGCGCGTCACCCCGGGCATGGGCATGCAGGCCCACGACCACGAAGGTCGCGTGCTGACCGCCGAATACGCCGACTTCTTCCTGGTCAACGCCTACGTGCCCAACTCCCAGCGCGAATTGACCCGCCTGCCCTACCGGCAGGAATGGGACCGTGATTTCCTGAGCTACCTGCGCGAACTGGAACGTTCCAAGCCGGTGATCGTCTGCGGCGATTTCAACGTCGCCCACCAGGAGATCGACCTCGCGAACCCGAAGGCGAACGTGAAAAACCACGGGTTCACCCCGGAGGAACGCGCCGGGTTCTCCGCCTTCGTGAAGGCCGGGTTCATCGACTCCTTCCGGGAATTCGAAAAAGGAGGCGGGCATTACACCTGGTGGAGCGTCATGTCCGGCGCCCGCGCCCGGAACATCGGATGGCGTCTCGACTACTTCCTGCTCAGCACCGCGCTCCGACCCCGCCTGACCCAGGCCTTCATCCGCCCCGCCATCACCGGCTCCGACCACTGCCCCGTCGGCATCGTCCTCGCCTGACCGCACCTCCCTACTCCCCACTCCCTACTCCCCTCCCACCCCCACAGCGACCCCGTGGAACACGCGCCTCGCGATGTCCCGCAGATCCTCGCACGGTTTTCCGCCAATCGACGCATTGCCTTCGTCACTCAGGACCTCGACCGTTCGCGCCCCGGGCAGGTCGTCCACAACCAGCCCCTCGGCGGCGAACCCGCGGGGAAATCCCTTCCGAATCTCCACCGGCGCCCGGGCGTCGCCCGACCAGGCAAAGAGGCGATGACGACCGCCCCCCTCGGCCGGCCCGGCCACCACCACGTATCGGTCGCCGGCCCGGGCGATGTCCCGGATCCCAAGACCCTCCAGATCCAGGCGCAGGGCGGGTCCGAGTCGGGGCGGCCTGCCTTCGATGACTTCCCCGGGGTTCAGCAAAGGCACCACCAGTGCCATTCCCAGAGGAACGGGATTGCGAAACGCGATCCAGAGCGCCCCCCCTGGCCCCGCGGCCAGGCCTTCGATGTTCAGCCCCCCCTTCGCCTCCCCCGGCAAACCCGCGGCCCGGCCCAGCTCGAATTCCTTCAGGGCAGGATCTGACCCCAGCGCGGCGAGCAATCCGACGCAGGGCTTTCCCACGGGAACGAGTTCCGCCAACGGCCCCGTACCGCGAATGGCGGTTGCGAAAAGCACCTGGCGCTCGGGAACCGCCGCTCCCTCCTTGTTTCGCGAATGGGATCCCACCCAGTAAACCAGATTCCCCAACCGTGCGGCCCCTTCCAAATCGGCCTCGCGCTTCGGACGCATGCCCAGGAAGGACGACACCGACACCGAACGGACCGCTGCCCCGCCGGCACCGCGCCGGTAGAGCTGAAGCAGGCTGCCCTCATCACTTGCGGCAGCGAACAACTCCGCGTTGATCGGAGCCGCCGCCGAGGCATCGCAACATCCGCTGTACGCGACCGTTTCCGCCCCTGACGCGGGTAGTCCCCGGAAGCCACCCAGCAGCAGAAGCAAGGGGACTCCGCATAGAACTCGCCCCAGCCACCCTCGGCCCACGGCGGTTTTGCGGCGACCCCTGCTCCTTCCAGAGAGTCCCGTCCTGACCCGCGGTTCGGCGCTCGAATGGGGATCCCGTCCCTCAGCCGACGCCGCCCCACTCCGGGACACGGAACCCAGATGGCGATACAACAACACGCTCCAGCCCATACACCCTCGCCTCCATCCTAGCAATCCGCCCCGCGCCGCCCTCGATCCCCACCTACCAACGGACCGTCGGAAATCAGATCAGGATGGCACCACGAAGGTGACGAAGGGCACGAAGAAAATGCGAGGTCGGAAACTTCCGGGATACGCACCAGGCACCTTGCTTCAGGCTGCTTTCGAAGGGCTTTCCTTCGTGGCCTTCTTGCCCTTGTTGGTTTCCTATCCAGGGTTCGGGGTGCCGCCCTCCGTCCCGCTCCGAGCGGCGTCCCGATTTCCTTTGGCGACGGCCCGGGAGCGCCGATAGCGTTTCGCCATGTTCTCGCACGTCGTCATTTTCTGGACGGATCCGGCGCAACCCAACGCGGCGGATGAACTGCTCGCAGGAGCCAACCAATACCTCCGGGACATCCCCGGAACCGTCTTCTTCCACGTCGGGAAGATGGCCACCAGCCCCCGGCCGGTGGTGGACCAAAGCTACCAGGTCGCCCTCAACGTGGTGTTCACCGACCAGGCCGCCCAGGACGCCTACCAGATCCACCCCGACCACGTCGCGTTCGTGGAAAAGGTGTTCAAGAAGGTCTGCAAGAAAGTGGTCATTTACGACTTCGCCTGACCCGCTACCAACAACTTCGGAATGCACGGATTCCGGGCCTGTCGTGGAATGAGCGATTGCCAAGGGTCATCGACTCTATTAGACCGTTCCCATCACCCGAACGGTTTGCTTTTGAATCCATGAAGACGCCCACACTCCGCCCTTCCGCGAGCCTTCCCACCGGCCGCAAGACCAAGTTCCCCGCCTTGCGCCGGGGATTCACCCTGATCGAACTTCTAGTGGTGATCGCGATCATCGCGATTCTGGCCTCGATGCTGCTCCCCGCGTTGTCCAAGGCCAAAAGCCGCGCCCAAGCCACCGCCTGTCTCGGCAACACCCGGCAGCTGGGGATGGCCTGGATTCTCTACGCCGGCGACTACGAGGAGAAACTGGTCCCCAACTTCCTGGGCACCCCGGACGCGTGGATTCTCGGCGACGTCAACAGCCCCCCCGGCCACACCAACCGGAACAACATCCGCAACGGGAAACTCTTCCCCTACAACCAGTCGGAAGCGATCTACGTCTGCACGGCCGACGACTACAAATTCCAGAATAAGCCCTTCAAGCGGGTTCGCAGCTACTCGATGTCCGGGCAGATGAACAGCAACGTCGAATGGGTGAACCCCCGCTATCCGCTGCGGAGAAAGACCTTCGACATCATCGATCCCGCCCCTTCAGGCGCCCTGGTGTTCCTGGATGAAAGCACCAGGACGCTCGAGGACGGTTACTTCGCCATCCAGGTCGACACCCGGATCTGGCAGAACGATCCCTCCGACCGACACAACCGCGGTGCCAACATGACCTTCGCCGACGGCCATTCCGAGATCTTCAAGTGGCGCGAGCCGATGACCGGCAGACACAGTCATGACGCGCCGGCGCAGAGGCCGATCGACCGCGATTTCGACCGCATCGCCGCCACCATCGCCACCAGGAGGCCCTGACCCCCTTCCATGCCCATGATCCGCAAACGACTGGCTAGCTTCGGCCTGGTTCTCGCGCTCCTGGGCTGCGCAGCTCCCCACCCCGGCCTTCCACGCGGTGCGCGCCTGGTGGGCGGCGGTCTTCAGATCGAATACCGGGCACCCGCCGATGGCACCGCGATCCTCTTCGAGCGCACCTCCGGCAGGATCGTTGCCACGGAATCCTTGGAGCGGGGCAGCGACTTTGACTTCGATGCCAGCCGCCAGAGTCGGGCTGAGATCCTCTCCAGCATGTTCGCAACCAACAACGGCGCGGATTCCGACCAGGCCCTTTCGATCCCGACGAACACGTATTTCGAACTCTATTTCGTGCGCGTGAAGTCCGCGCACGACTGACGCCGCCTCCCTACGGGCGAACCGGTTCGAGCGTCACGGGATCGCGCTTCGGCAATTCCGTGAGCTTTCCGCCCGCCAGATCGACGAGTTTCACCGGGTGATCCGGGTGTCCCTTCAGAATCTCGTCCTTCTGCCCCACCACGAGAATGACCAGGCGCCCGGGTGAGAGCCACTTCGAGGCCACCCGGCGCACATCCTCCCGCGTCACCGCATCCACGCGCTTGCGGTAGTTCGCCCAGTAATTCGGATCACGCGCGAACTGACCGTTGAACTCGTCATTCGCGAACCGCCCCGCCACCTGCGCCTTGGTCGAGAACGCCCGCGGGAAGGTGTCGATGAAGGAACGCTTCGCCGTGTTCAACTCCTCCTCCGTCACCAGATCCGCCGAGATGCTCTTCATCTCCTCAAGCACGATCGAGGAGGCATAAGCCACAGTGCGGGACTTCGACTGGAACCCCGCCGTGAAAACCGACGGAAAATAAACCCCGCCGGGAAACGACGAACTGGCCGAATACGCCAACCCCTCGTCGGAGCGGACCCGGTTCATGATCCGGGACGTAAAGCCGCCTCCTCCCAGGATGTCGTTCATCAGCATGACCGGGAAGTAATCCGGATCCTCCCGCTTCAACCCCGGAAGCATCAGGCTGACGCGACCCTGGTTCACGTCCTTGTCCGCGATATAGACGCCGGCGGATGCCAGGTGGCTGTTGGTGGGAATCGCCGGCGGAACCTCGCCTGCATGCGGCCAGCCGGCGCAAAGCTTCTCCAGGCGGGCGACCATTTCCTGCTTCTTGAAATCACCGCTGGCTGCGATGACGAAATTCCGGGGATGCACCCAGCGCCGGTGGAAGGCCATCAGATCGTCGCGGGTGATGCCCTCGACCGAGGCCCCGGTCGGATACCGGGCCGCCCAGAAATTCGTGCCGTGCACCAGCCAGTCGCGCTCCCGAGCCTCGATGTCGCTGGAATCGTCGTTGCGCTGCTTCAGCGACTGCAGGGTCTGGTCCTTGTGCAAACGCACCTTGTCCTCCTGGAAACGGGGCGCCGAAAGAACCTCGCGCAGGATCTCGAATCCTTCGTCGAGGTCCTTGGAGAGCAGGTTCAGGCTGACCGTGCCCTCGGTTTCGCCAATGGCAGACCCGAGTTTCGCGGCCAGGAAATCGAGGCGTTCCTCCAGTTCCTCCGCCGTCTTCGAGGCGGTTCCGCCCCGGACCATCAGGCTGCCCGCCAGCCCCGAGATCCCAACCTTGTCCGCAGGTTCCACGTACTGTCCGGTCCGGAGGAGGATGGAAATGTTCACCAGCGGGAGTTCGTGGTCCTCGACCACATAGGCCACCGGCCCCGACTTCAACGGGATCCGGAACTCCGCCGGATTGGGCGGTTCGTAGGCGAGCGGAGGAAAGCTGAGCTTCTCCGGACGATCCGGGATCTCCGCCGCGAAGGCGCGGGAGAAACCGACGGCGAGGCAGGCAACAACCAGGGAGGAGGCGAGACGGCGCATGGTGGGGGAAATTCGGGGGTAAGGGGTGGATGGGCTGTGTCACCCGCGGTTCATTTCGCGGACAGTTCCGCCACCCGGGCTTCGAGTTTCTTGCGGATGCGGCCCTGGATCAGAGTCCGGCGCGGATCCTCGGAGGCCGGCTGGGAGGCCATGCGCTCCAAGGCCTGCTTGAGGCGGGCGGCATCCGTCTCCTTCGCCAGTTGCGCGGCGACCTGGCGGACCATTTTGGCCTCCTCGGGAGCAAGGCCCTCAAGGTCCGGATCCCCGGACTCCTCGCCAGCGCCGGCAGCTGTCGGTTTCCGCGTGTAGGTGGCCACCGCCCGGTTCTCCTTCGTGAAATACTCGCGGGCCACCCGTTGAACATCGGCGGCCGTCACGGCCTGAAGCTTGGGGCCGGCCTCGTTGATCTCGCGCCAGTTGCCCCCGCCTTCGACCTGGAGCAGCTGGTAAAGGATGCGAAAATTCGAGGTGAGCTTCCGGAATTCGCCCGCAGCAAAGTTGTTCTTCACCTTCTGCAGTTCGGCGGACGGCACCTCCTCGTTCTTCAGCCGTTCGATCTCCGCGTGGATCGCCTCCTCGACTTCGGCCGGGGTCTTCCCGTCGCGCACCTCGGCGCCAACGTTGAACAGCCCCGCCCACTTGCGGTGCTCCGCCCCGGCATAGGTCTGGGTGGCGATCTGGCGTCCAAGAACCAGCCCCTTGTAGAGACGGCCAGTGCGGTTCTCCAACAACTGCTCCAGCACTTCCAACGGGTACGAATCGCGGTGCCCGAACGGAACGGTGTGATAGACGATGTCCACCTGCGGATTCGCCTCCGCCTCGGCATTCATCCGCTTCTCGGCATTCTGCCGGGGCTCCCAGGTGACCACGTCCGGCACTGGCTGGTTCCCGGCCGGGATCCGCCCGAAATACCGCTCGATCTGCGGCATCGCGGTGTCGGCCTTGAGATCGCCCACCAGCATCAGCGTGATGTTTCGCGGCGCGTAATAGGTGGCGTAAAAGGTGTCCGCATCCGCCTTGCTGATGGCCGGAATGTCCGACGGCCACCCGATCACCGGCCAGTGGTAGGGGTGGGCCTGCCAGAACATCGACTGAAACGCCTCCTCGAATTTGCCCAGCGGGGTCGAATCGGTGCGCATGCGGCGCTCCTCGAAGACCACGTCGCGCTCCGCATAGAACTCGCGGAACACCGGCCGGAGCAGCCGCTCGCTCTCCATCCAGCACCAGAGCTCGAACTTGTTGGCCGGCACGGTGATGAAATACGCGGTCATGTCGTAGTACGTGAACGCGTTCATGCCCGAGGCCCCGGCCGTGGTGTAAATGCGGTCGAACTCGTTCTTCACCTGCAACGACCGCTGCTCCTCGACCAGCTTCTTGAACTCGGCCTCAAGCTCCTTCTGGCGCGGGGTCTGGTTCTCCGGCTTCTGCGGATCATCCACGTCGCCACGCCGCCACGCCGCCCGCACCTTGCGTTCCTCCTCCCGAATCAAACCGCGCACCCGCTCCTGCTCCGCGATGATTTCCAGATCCCGCTTCGCATCCTTGGTTCCGATCGTGGGCGTCCCCTTGAACATCATGTGCTCAAAGAGATGCGCGATGCCCGTGATGCCTGGACGTTCGTTCGCGCTGCCCACGTGAACCAGAAATGCCCCGGAAACCGTCGGCTCGTCGTGGCGTTCGACGATGAGGACCTTGAACCCATTGGCCAGCGATCGCTCGATCACCGGCACCTGCTGGGCCGGCGCCACCAACGGCAACGACCCCAAAGCCAGCAGGGCCGAAAACAACGGGACAGAACAACGTCGCGAGATCACGCCCGCTAAAGTGGCGATTTCCAACCCACGGTCAACGGGGGAGGCGTCCGCTTGTCAGAGCACCACCTCGGTCCCGATCCCTTCGTCCGTGAAGATGTCCAACAACAGCGAATGCGGCACCCGACCATCCACAAAGGAAACCTTCTCCACCCCCGCCTGGATCGCCGACACCGCGCTGTCCACCTTCGGAATCATCCCCTTGTCCACGATGCCCGCCTTCTTCAACTCGCCCACCTCCGCCGTGCGCAGATGGGAAATGACCGTGTCCGGATCCTGGGGATTGCGCAGGAGCCCGGGCACGTCCGACATGAACACCAGGCGCCGGGCCTTGAGCGCGATCGCGGTCATGGCCGCCGCCACGTCCGCGTTGCAGTTGTAAAGCCGCCCGTCGAAACCCCGCGCCGTCGGGCTGATCACCGGGGTTATGCCCGCCTCGATCGCCTCCAACAGGGGCGTGGTATTCACTTCGACGACTTCGCCCACGTACCCGAGATCCAGCATCTGACCGTCCGGCCCCGGCACTTCGATCCGACGGCATCGGAAAATGTCCGGCCCGGCAAAACCCCGGGCCATGCCCCCCAGCTTGTTGATGGTGGCCACCACCTCGGGGTTGATTTCGTGCGACAACACCTGGTTCACGATCTCCACCGTCTTCTCATCCGTCACCCGCTGGCCCTGGATGAACTGCGACTTCAACCCCGCCCGTTCCATGGCCCGGGTGATCGCCTTCCCACCGCCGTGAACCACCACCGGATCAATCTCCACGGCCTCAAGAAAAACGATGTCCCGGGCCACTCCCTGCCTCAGGGACGGATCCGGGGAATCCATGAAGGAACCTCCGTATTTCACCACGAACGTGGCTCCGCTGAACTTCTGAATGTACGGCAGCGCCTCCAGCAACGTGGCCGCCTTGGCGATCAGATCTTGCACGGGCGAAATTGAAGCGCCGAACCCCACCCCTCGGCAACGCGCAACCTCAGGTTCCCATTTCGGGAGGCTCACCACCGAGAGCACAGGGGGCACAGAGAGAGTGGGGGGGAGAAGGCATCAACCAGGGATCAGCAGTCCCTTCGCTGGAAACACAAAACCTCAAAGCGGATCCGGTGGCACCAGGCCTGTTCAGCCTCGAATCCCCTCGGGCGCATCTCCGAGTTGTCGTTGAATCGTTCCCGCAGCCCAGACCGCGATCCAA
>CAYZAE010000011.1:0-1848 GCA_964476125.1 uncultured Verrucomicrobiota bacterium
GGACGTCATCTTCAACGGCACCGACACCCGCAAGCCGCTCGGCATGGCCGAGGTCTCCCTCACCATCGGCGACGTCGATGTCGAGGTGCTCCGGGCCGCCGGGGTCGACCTCGACTTCAACGAGGTGACCATCACCCGGCGGGTGTTCCGGGACGGCGGCAGCGAGTACTTCCTCAACAAGACCGCCTGCCGGCTGAAGGACATCCAACAGGTGTTCGCCGGCACCGGCATGGGCAAATCGAGCTACTCGATCATGGCCCAGGGCAACATCACGCAGATCCTCAGCAGCAAACCCGAGGATCGCCGCCTCGTGTTCGAGGAAGCCGCCGGCATCACCCGCTTCAAAAGCCAGAAAAAGGAAGCCCTCCGCAAACTCGAGCAGACCGAACAAAACCTGCTCCGCGTCGCCGACCTGATCCGGGAGGTCAAACGGCAGATCGGCTCGCTCCAACGCCAGGCCGGCAAGGCCCGCCGCTACAAACAGCTGATCTCCGAACTGCAACACCTCGAAACCCAGCTCGCCCGCCATCAGTTCGACCTCCTGCTCAACGAAATCCGCGACCGCGAACAGGCCTCCGAAAACGTCCGCTCCGAGATCGAATCCACCTCCGCCGCCGTGCTCCGCGCCGAGGACGAAATCCTCCAGCTCCGCCAGCGGCTCACCGAACTGGAACACGAAATCGCCGCCGCCCAGCAGCGCGGCACCGAACTCAAGGCCCAGGCCGACCGCGAGGACAGCCGGATCCACTTCCACGAGGAACGTCTGCGCGAACTGGACCAGCAGAACGCCCGCGCCGCCGCCGACATCGCCCAGGCCGAGGAACGTCACGCCGCCGCCCAGGCCGAACTCGCCTCCGTCACCGAACGGCTCGCCACCGCCCAAGCCCACGTCTCCGAACTTCGCTCCACCCTCGAGGAACGCCGCGCCGCCCTCTCCTCCGTCGAACAGGAACTGGTCGCCCGCCAGCTCGCCCTCCGCCAGGCCCAGTCCGCCGCCTTCGCCGCCGCCCAAAACCTCGGCCGGCAACGCAACGAACTGACCGCCCTCGACCTCCAAAAACAGGCCCACATCGTCCGGCTGGAAAAGCTTTCCTCCGAAAAACTTCAGCTCGAGGAGGAACGCACCCGGCTCGAACAACGCATCCTCGAGTTCCAGGCCAGCGTGGAAGCCGAGAAGGCCGGCGTCATCGCCCAACGCGGGACCGTCGAGGAACGCCAGCGGCGCCTGCGTGAACTCCAGCAGGAACTCCAGCTCGCCGGCCAGGAACTCGACGGGCTCACCCGCCGCCAGGCCGAGATCCGCTCCAAACTCCACCTGCTCGAACAGCTCGAAGCCAGCCACGAAGGCTTCTCCAGCGGCGCCCTCGCCGCCCTCCAGACCGCCCACCCCACCCTCGGCTCCCTCGCCGACCACATCCGCGTCCCCGATTCGCGCCACGTCCTGGCCATCGAAACCGCCCTCGGCCACCACCTGCAACTGGTGCTCACCGAGCAGCCCGACGCCGCCCGCGCCATCCTCGCCGACCTCACCTCCGGCCGCAAAGGTCGCGCCAGCATCGCCGCCCTCGGGCTCCGCGCCACCGCACCGGCAGCAGTCACGGTCGCTGCCCCTTCCACCCCCGTCGCCGCCGCCGAGGTCTCCGACCTCCCCGCCGCAACCGATGCCGCTGCGGTTCCCGCACCCGAGCCGGCCGCTTTCGACGCCCTGGCGCCGGCACCCGCTCAGGCGGAGGTCGTGGCCACTCCCGCCTCTCTCCCGCTGCCCTCGCTGCTCGCCGTCCGCGCCGCGGACGCCATCGGCTCCGATGACCTCGCCCGCCCGCTGATCGAAGCGCTGCTCGGCGAAAC
>CAYZAE010000011.1:1948-5200 GCA_964476125.1 uncultured Verrucomicrobiota bacterium
CTCCAGGAAGCCCAGAACGAACTGCGCGCCCAGGAAGTCGCCGTCGCCACCCACCAGGGCGAATTCAACGCGCTCCAAAACTCCCGCCGCGTCCTCCACCAGCGCATCGATACCGTCGTCTACGAAATCGACAGTCTCGCCGCCCAGGACCGCGAGGGAACCCAGAAGCGCGAAGCGCTCTCCGCCCGGCTCGCCGAATCCGAAAACGCCGAGGCCGAAGCCCAGCAGCAGGTCGCTGCCCTCTCCGCCGACCTCGAATCACTGCGGCTCCAGCGCGACGACGCCAATGCCGCGCTCACCGAAACCAAGGTCGCCTTCGCCAGCGAGGAACAATCGCTCGCCGGTCTCGCCCGCCAGAAAAACCCGCTCGAGGAACGGATCTTCGAACTCGAGGACCTCGTCGAACAGCGCCAGAACGAATGCGCCGGCTTCCTCCAGCGCAAACGGCAGAGCGAATCCGACATCGTCGCCTCCCGCGCCACCATCGAACGGCTCGCCCACGAACGGGAAATCCTCAGCAACCAAACGGCCGAACTGGTCGGTCGCCGCACCGAACAGGACGCCGATATCACCGGCCGCGAATCGTCCCTCCGCGAACAACGCACCCGGCTCACCGACCTCCAGAACCGCCGGAGCCAGTTCGAACTCGAACTCGCCCAGCGCCAGATGTCGGTCCAAAACCTCCGCGAGAAAATCCAGCAACGGTACCAGCTCAACCTCGACGAAATCCGCAGCGAGTGCATCACCGTCACCGTCGCCGACGAAGGCCCCGCCCGCGTCCAGACCCTGACCCCCGAGGAAATGGCCGCCACCGGCGCCGCCACCGACTGGACCGTCGTCGCTGAACAGGTGCAGTCGATGCAGAAGCGCCTCGATGAAATCGGCCCGGTGAACCTGGTCGCCATCGAGGAATACGAGGAGGCCGAACAGCGCCACACCTTCCTCTCCGCCCAGCACGATGATCTCGTGAAGGCCAAGGATCAGCTGCTCGAAGTGATCAACCGCATCAACTCCGAGACGCGGACGATGTTCACCGAGACGTTCGAGAAGATCCGCGACAACTTCCGGCTGATGTTCACCGAGATCTTCGGCGGCGGTCAGGCCGACCTCCAGCTCGACGACACCTCCGACGTCCTCGAAAGCGGCATCAGCATCATGGCCCGCCCCCCCGGCAAGCAGCTCCGCGCCATCTCCCTGCTCTCCGGCGGCGAACAGACCATGACCGCCGTCGCCCTTCTCTTCGCCATCTACCAGGTCAAACCCTCCCCCTTCGCCGTCCTCGACGAACTCGACGCCCCGCTCGACGAATCGAACATCAACCGGTTCATCCGCATCCTCCAGCGGTTCATCGAGAACTCCCAGTTCGTCATCATCACCCACAACAAACGCACCATCGGCATGGCCAACACGCTCTACGGCGTCACCATGCAGGAACAGGGCGTCAGCCGCATCGTCAGCGTCAAATTCCACAAGACCGACGACAAGGTCGACCCCTCCCAGGGCACCCCGCTCGTCCCGCCCGCCAAAGGCCACGAAGCCCCCGCCACCACCACTCAGGAGCCCCCCAACCGCTCCAGCGACGAATCCGTCGAAGTGGTCATGGCCAAATAACCCGAACTCCGATCTCCGATCTCCGCACCCCAATCTCCCCACTCCCGACTTCATCAGGTGCCCCTCCCCACCTACATCGAGGTCTGTCCGGAAGGGGTTCGGCTCCGTCTCAAGGTCCAGCCGCGGGCCTCGAAGAATGATCTGGCCGGGGTCGCCGGCGACGAACTCAAGGTCCGGGTCACCGCTCCTCCCGTGGACGCCGCCGCCAATCAGGCGGTGCTCGATCTGCTCGCCGATCTCCTCGAATGCCGCCGCGGCGCGGTCCAACTGATCCGCGGCCAGACGGCACGCCACAAAATCGTGCTCGTCGCCGAACCGGGCCTCGACGCCACCGCCATCCAAACCCGGCTGGAACGGCATCTGGCCTGAGGGCCGGCAGGGTGAAGCCAGCGGAAGACACGCGGGCCGCGGACCGGAGCCCACTGACGTTCGAGACCCGGGGCCTTCTCGCACTGGTCACCGGCGCGGTCTGCATCGGTTTCGCCGCCATCTGGGTGCGCTGGAGCGAAGTGGGCCCCATCGCCACCGCCTTTCACCGACTCGCCCTCGCCCTGCCGTTCCTCGCCCTCTGGGCGTATCGGGAACGCCCGAAGCCACCCACGGTGACGACCCCGGTTCCTGATCCGAACCCGCCCCTACCCCCCTCCGCGTCGGGAACCCCCACCCGCTGGATCCTCGCCGCGGGCGTGCTCTTCGCCCTCGACCTCTCCGCCTGGCACATTTCGATCCTGCACACCACGGTCGCCAACGCCACACTGCTGGGCAACCTGGCCCCCATCTTCGTCACACTCGGCGCCTGGATCTTTCTCCGCGAACGCGTCAAACCCCGGTTCTTTCTTGCCCTCGCCATCGCGCTCGCCGGGGCCTGGCTGCTCACCGGCGCCCGACTTGGGGGCCCTCCCCAACAACTCCGCGGCGACCTGCTCGCCCTGATCACCGCTGTGTTCTACGGCGGCTACCAGCTGTGCGTCGCCCGACTCCGCCGCTCCCTCCCCCCCGGAAAAATCCTCTTCTGGAGCTCGGTCGTCTGCGCCCCCGTCCTCGGGGTGCTCGCCCTCGCCGCCGGCGAACCGCTCTGGCCCACCACCCTTCGGGCCTGGGGTGTGCTCCTCGGTCTGACCGTCACCGCCCAACTGCTCGGCCAGGGCCTGATCACTTACGGCTTCGCCCACCTGCCCGCCGGCTTCTCCTCCCTCACCCTCCTCGTCCAACCCATCGTCGCCGCCTTCGCCGGCTGGTGGATCTTCTCCGAATCCCTCACCCCCCTCCGCGCCCTCGGCGGCCTCATCGTCCTCCTCGCCCTCCTCCTCGCCCGACGCTGACCCCGCGCCCGGCGGGGAAGGGTCTGGGGGATCGGAGATCGGAGTTCGGAGTTCGGGGCGACGCACGACCCCCGACGCGCGCGTTGCGCTTTGGACTGCGGCAGCCCCCTGCCGCTTTTCCACAACCGCCCCCTCGCCCCCCGACCCCCGGGTTCTCGCCTCCCCCCCCGCCCGCCCCCCCCCCGCCAAAAACAGCGCGCCCCCACCCCCGACCCCCGCAGGTGTGGCTCAAGCCGTCTGCCGAGATGCAGTTCCTGTATGGCAACCACGTGCTCAAGTCGGGCCTGGGCCGCATCACGGAAAACACCCCTGCCTACAC
>CAYZAE010000011.1:5210-63659 GCA_964476125.1 uncultured Verrucomicrobiota bacterium
CAAAAAAAGCGTGTCACGACCCACGACCCACGACCCACGACGCACTCCTCCAGACGCCAGACCCCAGCCCCTCCCCCACCCAGACGCCGGGCTAGACTCCCGCTTCCCCAGCCCCGAGTCTCACGGGGCCGTTCGATGAAACTTTCCGTCAAAAGCGATTATGCCGCCCGGGCCGTGCTCGGATTGGTCCGTCGCGCCCATCACGGAGTGCCGGTTCCCGTCGATACCCTCGCCACCGAGAACGGAATTCCGCCCGGGTACCTCGTCCAGATTCTCATCGAACTGAAGGCCCACCGCATCGTCCGCAGCCAGCGCGGCAAGGAAGGCGGCTACGAACTCGCCCGCCCAGCCACGGAGATCACCCTCGGCGACATCGTGCGCTGCGTCCACGGCGAGGGCTTCGACACCCCGGCGATCCACGATCCCCGCTGCCCCCCCGAACTCCAGAAGGCCTGGCGCAAAGTCCAGGAATCCATCAATGCCGCCCTGGATACGGTGAACTTCCAGAAGCTCGCCGACGAGACCAGCGACAAGGACAAGATGTATTACATCTGAGTTGGGTTCGCTTCGCGGGCGACGAAGCGCTGGTAGAGCACCGACGCCGCGATCGCCACCACCGCCACCCCGGCCAGCGCACCGATGCGGTACAACTGATCCAGCCGCGCCAGGTCGTGCAGGAACAGCTTCGCCAGCGCCACCGCCAGCAGGATCAACCCCGCGCGCCGGGACGCCACCCAGCGCCGCCCCAGGCCCGCCGCCACCAGGGCCAGAGCGAACAGCGACCACGCGATCGTGTAGGTCATGTCGCGGCCAAAGTTCCCTGAGAACTCGAACCGCACGATCTCACCGACCGGCGTGAAGAATTCCGCCACCTCCAGATTCACCAGCGCGAACAACAGAACCGTCCCACCCGCCACCAGCGGCTTCCGCGCGTTCACCCCCAGCACCGCCTCCGTGCCCGGCCGCAGAAGCTGCGCCCCGGCAAACAGGGCCGCTGCCCCCACGCCGTAGGTGTACAACCAACGATTCAGGAGCGGCACCCCGCCCCGGATCGCATCCTCCAACAACCACGGGTTCATCGTCAGGCGGACGAACACCACCGCCAACAACCCCACCCCCACCGCCTTCAGCCCGGGATGCGGAACTCGCCCGTACAACGCCAGCAACGCCGCCCCTTCCAACGCCAACCCCACCGTCAGCCAGTGGCGCTCGAACTGGATCGGCAACGCCACCGTCACGAAAAACAACGTCGCCCCCGCCAGCCAGGCCAGTCGACTCAACCGCTCCGGGTGCCCGGCATCCACCCGCTTCAACACCCCCAGAAACAACAGCCCCGGCATCACCGCAAATGCCAGCGGCACCAAACCCATCACCGGATTCGGCCAATGAATCTCGAAAACCCGGTGGGCGAGCAGGAATTGCGGCACTCCCCCCAACGCCGCCGCCACCCAGGGAAGATTGCCCACCCGACTCCCATCGTTCGCCTCCCCGGCAGCCTCCGCCCGCCCTGTCCACCGCGGCAATCGCCCCGACAGGAGAACCATCGGAAACACCGCGAACGCCGCCTGAAACAGCACCGCCCAGAAAACCACGGTCCCCGGCCGCGACGTCGTTCCCAACTCCTTCATCGCCCAGACACCTTCCACCAGCGCCACCCCCACCAACCCCGCCAGCGGCAACACCCCCACCCGAAGCCAGAGAGTCAGCCCGAACAACATCGCCAGGATCACCCCCGCCCCAGCAAACACCAGCGACGGATCAGGCAGCCGGACCTGGGCCACCATCTGGGCCAGCAACAGGAACGGCAAAAGCACCGCCATCACCGGCATCTGCTGCTGCCACGCCTCGTCCTCCACTCCCAACCCGCCGGTCGAACCCGGCACCGTGCGGCTCCCGCGTCGGAGCAGGGTCACCCCCGCCCCCACAAACAACACCGCCATCGCGATCACGATCAAAAGCGCCCCACCCACCTCACCCACCTCCGACGGCAACCGGCCAATCCAAACCGCCGTCGCAATTCCACTCAGCAGGAGCGCCACGACCACCCCGATCATGCCGGAGGAAACGGCGGCCAGAGCAAAAGCCAGGAGGTTGATGAGCATCACCACCGGCCAGATCGCGAAGGATGGTGTCTCGAGCTTCAACAAAGGCACCAACAGGGTCGCCAACGCCAGGGGCGGAAAATACTGCGCCAGCGGCGCCTGCCGCACCCCCGGATGGCAACGCTGCCAGAGAATCGGAAAGCCGGTGTGCAACACCGCGAAAACCAGACTCAAACCCAATCCCCACCCCAGAAGCCCGGAAGTCAGCGAAGTGCCCATCCAGATCATCACATAGAGAAACGCCACCCCGCCCGCCACCGCGTGCAAGCCCGCCACACGATCCCGCCACCACGCCACCGCCAGCAGGGCCACATCAGCCGCCAACACAAACCCGAAGATCAACCCCGGCCGCAACGCGAGTTCCCCAAACGACATCAGATACCCGGCAAATCCCAGCATCGCGAACACCACCACCCCCACCCCCGCCGCCAGCCACTCGCTCGCTTCCTCCCGCCATCGCGCCATCGCCAACGCCACGAGAAACAAGGCCGTGAACCCCCCGAAAATCAGAAACGCCAAACCCACCCGGTCCGGACCAAAAAATCTCGCCACCCAACCGACCTGCATCAGCACGGTGCAAAAAGCCCCCAGCACCGCCAGAAAATGCCAGCGCCGACGCAACGCCACCGCCAGCAACCCCGCATCCAGCAACGCCAGATACCCAAACAACGCCACCGGCTGATCCTCCCCGCTCGACAACAACAGCGGCGTCAGGAATCCCCCCAGCATCCCCAGCACCGCCACCACCAAGGCCGGCATCCGCACCGCCAGCACAAACGCCACTGCGGTCACCACGGTCATCAGGAAGAAGGTCGAACCCGTGCCCAGCCAGGCCAGGTGGTACAACCCGTGCCCCGCAAACAACGCCGCGTACAGAACCACCACTCCCGTCGCACAAAGGGTCTGCGACGTGACCGCGTACTCCCGCCGCTTCAACCGCACTCCCCCCACCAGCAACCCCACCCCCATCGCCAACCCCATCAGCACCCGCACCGCCGGCGGAATGAGATTCCGCTCGAAGGAGTACTTCACGAAATACGCCACCGCCAAAAACAGCGCCAACCCTCCCAGCCACGCAAACAACCGCACCCCCATGAACCGCTCCCAGTCGATCGGGGGATTTTTGGGGAGGGATCGGTCTGATCGGTCCGATCGGTCTGATCCGTCCGATCGGACAGATCGGTCCGATCCCACCCCACCCCATCCCCCCGCCAACACCGGCGGGGGAACGACCTCCCGGGGCTCCTGCACCTCCACCCGCACCTGCTCCCCCGTCTCCCCCGCCTCCATCCTCGCCAGGCGATCCTCCATCGCCCGGCGCAATCCCTCCTCCCGCCCCAACCGCACCTCCACCTCCCGCAACCGGGCGAACAGAATCACCATCAACGCAATAGCCAGCAGCACCAGGATGAACAGGGGAGTGAACATGGTTGTGGAGATTCCAGGGACCTTCGTCCGATCCCGGTATACGCCCCTGGCGCTCCCACCCGTGAATTGAAAATCCCGTTCCCACCATCGTCTGCCCAAACGGAATGCTCCCGGAAAAGGACTGGCCCATCAGGACGCCGCTCGGCGAAAGTTTCTCCATGAACTCCCGTTTCGTGGTCCGGATCGGACTTGGAGCGCTCGCCTGGTTCACCGCCTCCGCCGCCTCGTCCGCCACCGCCCCCGCCGAAACCGATTTCAACCGCGATATCCGCCCGCTGTTCGCCCGCCATTGCACCGCCTGCCACGGCGGTGTGAAGGCCGCCGGCAACCTCTCCTTCGTCTATCGCGACAAGGCCCTCAGCAAAGGCAAGTCCGGGAAACCCGCCATCGTCCCCGGCCACCCCGAATCCTCCGAACTGATCCGTCGCGTCACCTCCACAGACCCCGACGACCTCATGCCCCAACCGGAGCACGGCCCGGCTCTTTCCAGCACCGAAATCGAAACGCTCCGAAAATGGATCAGTCAGGGCGCTCCCTGGAGTGAACACTGGTCCTTCGTCCCTCCCCAGGAACCGCCCGAACCCCGCCCCAAAGACCCCTCCTGGGCCGCCGTCCCCGCCGACCGCTTCATCCTCGCCCGGCTCGAATCGGAACGGCTCCAACCCTCCCCCGAAGCCTCCCCCGCCGAATGGCTGCGGCGCGTCACCCTCGACCTCACCGGCCTTCCCCCGCTGCCCCGCGATTACGAAACCTACCTCGAGGACCGCCGTGATGACCCCCGACGCGCCCGGGAACGGGTCGTCGACCGCCTGCTCGCCTCCCCACGCTTCGGCGAACGCTGGGCCGCCCTCTGGCTCGACCTCGCCCGCTACTCCGACACCTACGGCTTCGAAAAGGATCCGCACCGCGATATCTGGCCCTGGCGCGATTGGGTGGTCCGCGCCCTGAACGCCGATATGCCCTTCGACGAATTCACCGTCCGCCAACTGGCCGGCGACCTGCTCGAACCAGTCACCGCCGACAACCTGCTCGCCACCGCCTTCCACCGGAATACCCAGAACAACACCGAGGGCGGCACCGACGACGAGGAGTACCGCACCGCCGCCGTGCTCGACCGCGTCAACACCACCTGGACCGTCTGGCAGGCCACCACCTTCGGCTGCGCCCAATGCCACGCCCACCCCTACGACCCCATCCCCCATCGCGACTACTACCGCTTCGCCGCCTTCTTCGATAACACCGAGGACTGCGACCAGAACGACGACTTCCCGCGAACGCTGTTCCCCAAGGACCCCACCCGCCGCGACGAAATCGTCCAGCTCCAGCGCGAAGCCCAGGAGCTCCGGCACCGCATCAACAACGACGGCCTCGCGGCCGCCCGCGCCGTCACCGACTGGAAACCCCTCGTTCCCACCGAAGCCAAGGCCAGCGGCGGCACACTCACCATTTCCCCGGAAGGACGCATCCGCGCCAGCGGCACGCTGCCCGTCAACGTGGTCCACACACTCACCACCCCGGCCGTTCCCGGACTGACCGCGCTGCGCCTCGAACTGCATGCGGAATCCCAGGATCCCAAGAGCGCCCCCGAACGCGGCCAGATCTTCTCCAAGATCAAGATCGCCCTCGCCAGCCCCGGCTCGACCAACCAGCCGGTCCAACTCCAGGAACTGATCGCCGACCACCTCGCCGGCCCCTTCGACCCCTTCCGGGTCATCGATTCCGGCGGCGGCTTCGGCAGCTACCCCGTGATGTCCGGTTCGCGGCAGGCCATCGTCGTGCTCTCCAAACCGCTGGAAGCCCCCTCCAACGCCACGCTCGTCATCACCCTCGAACACGGCATCGCCTCCAACAGCGGCGTGCAGGGCTGCATCCTCCGCAACTTCGACCTCGCCACCTCCACCGACCCCCGGTTCACCCAGTTCGCCGGATCCCCCGAACGGCTCGACCAGTGGAAGTCCCTCCAATCCCTGCGCGACCGCTGGAAGGATGTCCCCGGCACCCGCGTCCCCATCCTCGAGGAACGCCCCCAACCCGCCCTCCGCGAAACCCGCGTGTTCGTCCGCGGCAACCGCACCGTCCGCGATGAACGGGTCCAACCCGGCATCCCCGACGTCGTGGTGCCACCCCGCACCGACAAGCCCCTGTCCCGCCTCGACATGGCCCGCTGGCTGGTCGGCGACCAAAACCCCCTCGCCGCCCGCGTGCTCGCCAACCGGCTCTGGGCCGAAATGTTCGGACATGGCATCGTCGAGACCCTGGAAGACTTCGGCACCTCCGGCGCGCGTCCCACGCACCCCGAATTGCTCGATTACCTCGCCCTTCGTCTGCGCGGGGAATGGCACTGGTCGCTCAAACGGTTCCTCCGCGAAATCGCCCTGTCCGCCACCTACGCCCAGAGCGCACGCGTCAGCCCCACGCTCGCTGAAATCGATCCCGGCAACCGTCTCTATGCCCGCGGCCCGCGCGTCCGGCTGACCGCCGAAATGGTCCGCGACCAGGCCCTCGCCCTCTCCGGAACGCTGTCCTCGAAATCCTTCGGCCCGCCCGTCTATCCGCCCCAGCCCGACGGCGTCTGGAGCTCGGTCTACAGCGGCGACCGCTGGAACACTTCCCAGGACGCCGACCGCTTCCGGCGCGCGATCTACACCTACCAGAAGCGCACCAGCGGTTACCCGGTGTTCCTCACCTTCGACGCCCCCACCCGCGACGCCTGCACCGCCCGGCGCATCGCCAGCAACACCCCGCTCCAGGCCCTCACCGTGCTCAACGACCCCGCCTTCCTCGAAATGGCCCAGTCGCTGGCCAACCGCATGGAAGCCACCGGCGATGCACCGCTCGAACAAATCCGGTACGCCTGCCGGCTGGTCACCCTCGACCCTCCACCACGGTCCATGGTCGAGTCGCTGCACAAGCTCTACCGCCTGACGCTCCAGGATCTGCAATCGGATCCCGGCTCGGCCGACAAACTCGCCCCCACCCCCGAGCGCGCCGCGCTGGTGCTCGTCGCCAACACCCTGCTCAACCTCGACGTCTCCCTCACCCGCTGACCCACCCTCAACGCACCGACGCCATGAAAGATCTCGAGGCTCATCTCCGTCACGGGTCGCTCCTCCACCAGACCCGGCGCCATTTCCTGCGCGACTGCACCAGCGGCCTCGGCGCCCTCTGGTTCGCCGCCAACACCGGCCGCTCCTGGGGCGCCGCCGGCGCGCCCGCCCGGGACATGGCACGTCCCCTCACCCCCACCGCCCCGCAGCTCCCCGGCCGCGCCAAACGGGTGATCTACCTGCACATGGCCGGCTCCCCCAGCCAGCTCGATCTCTTCGATTACAAACCCGAACTGGCCCGCCAGGACGGCAAGGACTGCCCAAGCTCCATTCTCGCCGGAAAGTCGTTCGCCTTCATCCAGGGCGTTCCCAAAATGCTGGGACCCCAGTTCCCCTTCAAACAGCACGGCCAGAGCGGTCAATGGGTCTCGGACCGCCTCCCGCACTTCGCCTCCATGGCCGATGACGTGTGCTTCATCAAGTCGATGTACACCGACCAGTTCAATCACGGCCCCGCCCAGCTGCTCATGCACACCGGCACCCAGAACCCCGGCGCCGCCAGCGCCGGCGCCTGGGCCACCTACGGGCTCGGCTCCGAAAACCAAAACCTCCCCGGCTTCATCGTCCTCACCAGCGGCGGCAAAAACCCCGACGCCGGCAAATCCGTCTGGGGCTCCGGCTTCCTGCCCTCCGTCTATCAAGGGGTGCAATGCCGCTCCCAGGGCGATCCCGTGCTGTTCCTCTCCAACCCTCCCGGCATCACCCGACCGCTCCGACGCCGCACGCTCGACGCCCTCCAGGAAATCAACGAGAAGACCGCCCGCGATGTCGGCGATCCCGAAACACTGACCCGCATCGCCCAGTACGAACTGGCCTTCCGCATGCAGGTGGATGCCACCGACGCCTTCGACATCGCGCGCGAACCCGCCTCCATCCACCAACTCTACGGCACCGAGCCCGGCAAGGAATCGTTCGCCAACAACTGCCTGCTCGCCCGTCGACTCGCCGAACGCGGGGTCCGCTACATCCAACTCTTCGACTGGGGCTGGGATTCCCACGGCGCCGGCGAATCCGAGGCGCTCCACCACGGCTTCAAATCCAAATGCCAGGCCGTCGACCGCCCCCTCATGGCCCTGCTCACCGATCTCAAAACCCGGGGGCTTCTCGACGAAACACTGGTGATCTGGAGCGGAGAATTCGGCCGCACGCCGATGCGCGAAAACCGCAGCGGCATGGAAATGCAACTGGTCGGCCGTGACCACAACCCCGCCGCCTTCACCCTCTGGATGGCCGGCGGCGGTGTCCGCGGCGGCTACACGCACGGCGAAACCGATGACTTCGGATTCCAGGCCGCCATCGACCGCGTCTCGGTCCACGACTTCCACGCCACCGTGCTCGCCCTCCTCGGCTTCGATCACCTCCGCCTCAACTACCCGGTCTCCGGCGTCAATATGCGCCTGACCAACGTCACCAAACCCGGCAGCCAGGTCGTGAAGGCCGTCATCGCCTAGCGCCTTCCCAAACCGTCACTCCCGGCCCCGGCCGCCTACTCGGCGCCCATCGGGAATTCCTCCGCATTCGCCATGCCGCGGGCGTTCCCATTCCCATTCCCATTCCCGTTCCGGCTCCCCCGCAACGACGCCGGGGCCTTGGTCTGGCGCGGCCGTGACTGGGAGGCCCTCGCGCTCCCGCTCCGAGATTCACTGTTCTCCATCTCCGACGCCCACGGCTTCACCCGGGGCTCGGAGGTCCCGACCGAAACCGCCTCCCTCCCATCCACCAACGCCATCAGATCCGCGATCACCGACCGAACACGTTCCACCTGGCCGTTCAAATCCTTCGCCGCCCCCGCCCCGGAATGGGCATTCGACGCGTTCTCCTGCGTGATCCGTTCCATGCCCGCCACCGCCTTGTTCACCTGCTCGATCCCCAGCGCCTGCTCCCGGCTCGCCACGCTGATCTGAGCCACCAACTCCGACACCTTCCGTCCCAGGCTCGAATTCACCCCGATGGCGGCCGAAACCTCCTTGAACTGGGACGCCGCCTCCTGGAGTCGTGCCGTCGAGTTCTCCACCAATCCCTGGGTGTTCTTCGCCGCCTCCGCACTCCGCCGCGCCAGGTTCCGCACCTCCTCCGCAACTACCGCAAATCCCAGCCCGGCCTCGCCCGCCCGCGCCGCCTCCACCGCCGCGTTCAACGCCAGAATGTTCGTCTGAAATGCGATCTCATCGATCGATCGGATGATCTTCGCCGTCTGCTCGCTCGCCACCAGGGTCTGGGCCATGGATTCATCCATCCTCCGCAACAACCCCTCCACCCGCAGGAAATTCGGCGCCACCTCCGACCTCAGACACTCATCCACGGACTCCGCATTCGTAGCATTGCGCGTCGTCATCGAAGCCATCTCCTCCAACGAAGCCCCGGTCTCCTCGATCGCCGCCGCCTGCTGGCTCGCCCCCTCCGCGAACGAATGACTGGTCGTCGCCACCGTGCCCGCCAACGCCCCCGTCTCCAACGAACCCGCCTTCAATCCCTCCGCCACCTCCGTCAACGCATGCCGGATCCGATAGGAAGCCAGACTCACCAACCCAAGCACCGCCGCCCCCAGCAACAATCCCGCCGACCCCATCCACAACACCGTCGCCCGAATGTCCGTAAATCCCTTCACCGTCGCCGCCGTGTCCGCCGCAGCCACCCGGTCACAATGCTCCCGAACCTTATCCGACGCCTCGTCCAATCGCCGGATGTGCAGGGGAAGTTCCTTGTCGAGCAAATCCATCGCCGCCTGAAAATCGCGGTCCAACGTGGTCCGGATCTTCGTCACCACCCCCAGATAATTCGTCAAGGCACCCTCCAAACGGTCCAAATGCCCCAACCCCGCCTCGTCCCGGATCGCCTTCCGTAAACCCGCCAGCCTCTCAAGCTGGGTCCCATGCAGGGCCTCCGCCTCCGCCGTCTTCGCCGCTCGCTGACCCTCCGGCACAAACATCAACTCGTAACTGCGCAGACGGTGCAAAACCAGATCCACCTCCAGCTCTCCCACCAACCGCAACCCCGGAATCGCCCCCGCCTCCAGATCCGTGATCGACCGCGCCCCGCGCCGGGTCACCGACCACTGAATCGCCACCTGAACCCCGAGAAACAAAAGAAACAGCGCCACCAGGGACTGGATGAGCCGGTAACTGCGCCGGACCGAAATGCGTCGCTTTGTGTTCATGTACGGATTGCCGAAACTTCCCACAACCACTCGCGACCGGCCGGGTTCAATTTCCCTGGATCTCCAAAACCTTGACCCCCTTCGCCACCGTTCCCGCCGGAACAATCGCCACCGCCCCCTTCGTCGCCGACACCAGCGCCACCGCCGCCGCACCCTCCTCCACCCGCTTCGGCTGCTGGCCCCGACCCGAGAAAACCAACCGCTGCCAGAAGGTCTTGAACGCTCCGCTGTCCATGCCGGTGACCTCCTTCAACGCCGCGTCGGTCTTTTCCACGACGAAAACAACCGTGACCGCCTGCCCCCCTTCCCAAAAACCGGTCTTGCCGGTCAGGATGTCCTTCAATCCGGCCGGCGTTAACTTGGTCGTCCCGACGCCCTCATGCGTGATGACGACACCGTCAAGACCCGGCACGGACCGGGCGAACAGGAGCAGGGCCAGCGCCCCGAACAGTGGAAGAGAGAGCTTCGATTTCATGGGAATGCAGAAGGCGTGCAGAGGCACCGGGATTTCAGAAACTCACCGTCGTCTTCACCGCCAGCAACCACCAGCCGTCATCGTCACGCACTGGGTTTCGCGCGTCGTCCTGAATCTGCGCCGTCCCATTCAAATGATGCCCCTCCAGCTTCCAGATCCACCAGTCCGTCGGATCAAACCGCAACGACACCGCCAGATCCTTCTGGTACCCCGCCGCACTCTCGCGATCACTCGTGTCCGCGTAGTACTCACTGTAATACGCCCCCGCCTCGAGCCAGGAAGTCAGCCGCCGACTCACCGCCACATACCAGGTGTCCGGACTCGTCGTATCCTCGCTCACCCGCATCCCACCCATCGACGTCTCCGCCCCAAACCGGTACGTGAAATACTCCGCCTGGAACGTCCACCGACCCAACACATACTCGATCGAAGCCTGCTGGAACGGGATGTCCCCCTCGAAATTCATCTGCGCCGGCGCAAAAGTCGGCGGCGCTGGAACCGTGACGTCATAACCGAATCCCAGCACGTCCCCCACCGACAACCCCACCCGCAACCCATCCACCGGCGTGCTCCACCACAACTGGCCACCCACCACCAACGGCCGGTCAATGCCGTCCAACCGACCCATCGGCGCCGGAGGCAGCCCGTTCTCAATCGACCGCGCCACCCCGCCCTCCCGCGAAAGACTCATGTATCCCGCGTAGAACTCGTAGGACAACCCCCCCGCCTTGCCCAGCGGCACGCTCCCGAAAATCTCCCCGCCGTCCGTCGAAGTCGAAAAATCACGCCACCGCGCATCATACATTCCCTGCGGCAACAACACATAGGTGCGCGCCAGATCCACATCCTGAATGTGGTTGTAAATCCCCCCGGGCCGCCGAATCCGCCCGAACCGGACTCCCACCGCCGGATCGAAGGCGTACTCCAACGAGGCGTAATCGAGAAGCATCTCGAAGTTGCCCACGTTGCCCAAATCAAACGTGAACCCCTGCACCGCAATCCGCGTCCGCTCCAGCGGCGACCACGAAAGATTGACCCCGACCTCCGTGTACTGGAACGACCCATCCTTCGTCGGCCCCAGATAGTTGTAGTCCGGCGAATACAAAAACCCCTGACTCGCAAATCCATGAAACGACACCGGCGGCGCACTGCCCAGGTGAAGATCCGTCCCCTCGAAACGAACACCCGCCGGCTTCGACCCCTCGCCACCCGGCTCCACCGCCCCCGTACCCCCGGCCGCCGGAGCTTCACCTGTCTCCGCCGATCTCGCGGAAAGACACATCGCACCGGCCAACACCGCGCAACAGGCGGCACCCGAATCAAAGGCTCGTTTTGTGATCATGGCGGGAATGGAAACACGGGGTTCACAACCCCTTATCATCCGTGGAAGCAAACAACTTCGTAATGCATCGGATAACCTCCGCGAAACTTGAGAACTCATTCCAACCCCGAAATTCCCTGCACCCCACACCCCATCCTGACATGCTCGCCCCCATGTCGAAGGAGGTCCCCGACACTCCCGCCCGCGAACCCCGCAGCCCCGGGGAACACCACCACTCCGCCGCGTTCCTCACCACGCGCTGGAGTCTCGTGCTCGCCGCCGGCAACCCCACCTCCGGGGACTCCAGCACCGAATCCAACAGCCGCCACGCGCTCGGACAACTCTACCAGGCCTACTGGTACCCGCTCTACGCCCACATCCGCCGCCAGGGCCACGGTCCCGAAACCGCCATGGACCTCGTCCATGACCTGTTCGCCCGCTTTCTCGAAAAGGGTCATCTCGCCGGCGTCTCACCCGACCGCGGCCGCTTCCGCTCCTACCTGCTCGCCTGCGTCAACCACCTGCTCGCCGGTCAATGGCAGCGTAACCACCGCCAGAAACGCGGCGGCGGCATCCCGCACGTGGCCCTCGACGCCCTCGAAGCCGAGGAACGCTACCGGCTCGAACCCTCCGACGCGCGCTCCCCCGAAAGTCTCTTCGACCGCCGCTGGGCCCTCACCCTGCTCGAACGCGTCCTCCTCGAACTGCGCACCGAATGGGACCAGGCAGGCAAAGTCTCGGTCTTCGACGCCCTCCGCCCCCTGGTTCTCGGCGAGGCCCCCGAAGGCTACGCCTCCGCCTCCGCCTCCCTCGGCATGAGCGAAGGCGCCGCCCGCGTCTCCGTCCACCGGCTCCGTCAACAGTTCCGCGACCGGCTTCGATCCGAAATCCTCCAAACCCTCGCCGATCCCACCACCCTCGACAACGAACTGCGGCACCTGCTCGCCGCACTGCGAAATCCCGCCGCCACGTAACGACTCGCGGGAATGCCTGCTGTAACCTCCATGGGACCGCCCCCTCCCGCCCCCTGCGCCCGCTGCGGATCCACCGCCCGACTCGACGTCGCCCACGGCGCCTGCGCCGCCTGCGCCCTCGAAATCGCAATGCTTGGCGACTCCGACTCCCCCCCGCTCCCCGCCCTCCACTCCCTTCCCCCGTCCCCAGCCTCCCCTCCCCCCACTCCCGACGGCTGGCGCTTCGCCGGCTACGAAATCCTCGGCGAAATCGCCCAGGGCGGCATGGGCATCGTCTATCGCGCCCGACAAAACCAACTCGGCCGCTTGGTCGCCCTCAAGATGATCCGCGCCGGGCTTCTTGCCCGTCCCGAGGACATCCTCCGCTTCCGCAACGAAGCCGCCGCCGCCGCCCGTCTCCGCCACCCCAACATCGTCGCCATCCACGAAATCGGCGACGAAGGCGGCCAGCACTTCTTCTCCATGGACCTCATCGAAGGTCCCAACCTCGCCGACCTGACCCGCGGTACTCCCGTCGAAGCCACCCGCGCCGCCCGCTGGCTCGCCACCATCACCGACGCGGTCCGATTCGCCCACGAACACGGAATCCTGCACCGCGACCTCAAACCGTCGAACGTGCTCGTCGGACCCGGCGACAGCCCCGTCGTCACCGACTTCGGCCTCGCCAAGTTCTCCGACGGCTCCACGGAGAACTCCACGCTCACCCTGAGCGGCACCGTCCTCGGTTCCCCGGCCTACATGCCGCCGGAACAGGCACGCGGTCATCACCCCCAGATCACCGTGCGCAGCGACGTCTATTCGCTCGGCTCCATCCTCTACCAACTGCTGACCGGCCTCGCACCCTTCCGCGGCCCCAACCCCATCGATGTCCTCCGTCAGGTCGTCGAAACCGATCCCGCAACCCCACGCTCCCTCGTTCCCCAAATCCCCGCCGACCTCGAAACGATCTGCCTCCGTTGCCTCGCCAAATCACCGGCCGACCGCTTCGGCTCCGCCGCCGAACTGGGCAACGAACTCGCCCGCTTCCTCCGCGGCGAACCCATCCTCTCCCGCCCCGTCTCCCGCGCCGAACGTCTCATCCGCTGGACCCGCCGCGAACCGCTGCTCGCCGCCGCCCTCGCCACCACCTTCACCCTGCTCGCCGCCATCGCCGCCGTCTCCCTCGTCGCCGCCTTTCGCATCAACCTCGCCCGGCAACGCGCCGAATCCGAATCCACCCGCGCCACCCGGGCCGAAGGCGCCGCCCGCGAACAGTTGCGCACCGCCCTGCTCGCCCAGGCCCGCGCCAGCCGCTTCACCGGCCGCGCCGGCCAACGCCACGACGCCCTCGCCGCCGCCACCGAAGCCGGCCGGATCCTCCCAGGCCCCGACGCCCGCGAAGAAGCCGTCGCCGCCCTCGCCCTCCCCGACCTCGAAACCAGCTCCTCCCTCCCGCTCCCCCATCCCACCGACCGCCTCGGCTTCGACCCCGACCACCACCGCTACCTCCTCGAACAACCCACCGGCGGACTGAGCCTTCGCAACGATCAGGACCACCGCGAACTCGCCCACCTCGACACCGGCGGACATCGTCTCCGCGGCTTTCCCGTCTTCTCCCGGAACGGACGCTTCGTCGCCGCACGTCTGGACGACCATTCACTCCGCACCTGGTCCACCCCCAACGGCACCATCGCCTGGACCCTCCCCAACCGCCCCTACCCCGACCAACCCCGCACCACCCGGTTCGGCGAAGACTTGCTCTTCGATCCGCAAGGAACCTGGTTCGCCCTCGGCGACCCCGCCGGCGGAGTCACCTTCCACGACCCCGACACCGGCCGCCTTCTCCACCGCTGGTCCTCCCCTCTCGTCCCCCGTCGCGCCGCGGCCACCCTCGACGGTTCCCGGCTCGCCGTGGGTGAATTCACCGACGACACCACCGCCGCGGTTGTGGTCATCGACACAGGAACGGGTCGCGAACTCGGACGCCTCGAACGGCTCTCCGGACTGCGCGGACTGGCCTGGGCCCCCGACGGATCCACCCTCGCCGTCTCACGGGCCGGCCGGGTCGAGTTGCTGCGCTGGCCGGGCGGCGAATTGCACCGTCGCCTGGAAACCCCCGATGGCCCGGCCATGGACCTGGCCTTCGACCCGGACGGCGACTGGCTGCTCACCCACTCCAGCCGTTCCGTGTTCCGCTGGTGGAACCTCAGGGAAGGCCGCATCGCCCTCGAACTGACCCGCCCCGTCGCCTTGTCCGCCCGGATCGCCGTCTCCTCCGACTTCCGCCGCGTCGCCCTCGCCACCACCGTCGAAAGCCAGCAACCGTCCCTCCAATCGCTGTCCTTCGATCCCGCCCCCGCCCACCGCAGTCTCCAACCTCCCCCCGCCGCCGCCTCCCACCAGGTCGCGTCCTCCATCGGCACCCTCGACTTCAGCCCCGAAGGTTCCTGGATCTCGGTCGCCTGCCTCGACGAGATCCATATCCGCGATCGTGCCACCGGCGCACTTGTCACCCGGATCACCCGCCCCACCCGCAGCGACTGGTCCACCGCCCGGTTTGGCGCCGATCGCACCACCCTTTACGTCAGCAGCCGGGCCCACGGTTTGTTCCGTCACCATCTCACCCAGGGCCCCGACGGCCATTGGCACGCTGATGCCGGACAATCGATCGATGCGGAGGACGATTTCATGCTCTGCTCGATCCATCGGCCCACCGGCCGGTTGGCCCTGGCTTCCGCCCGCAAACGCAAGGCGTTCAAACTGATTTCGCCCGACGGCACCGGCCCAACGGTTTCCTGGCCTTCCGTCCAGGCCTACGAAATCGCCTTCAGCCCCGACGGCTCCCGCGTGGTGGCCAACAGCGTGCCCACCTCCGCGGAAACCAGCCCGCGATTCATCGAGATCCGCAACGCCCTCGACGGATCGCTGATCCGGACCCTCGACGCCCCACTTGGAGCCACCGCCCGCTGGAGTGCCAACGGCCGCTGGCTGCTGACTGCCAGCCTCCCCGATCGCGTGGACCTCTGGAACACCCCCGACTTCACCCGCGGCCCCTCCCTCCCCAAGTCTGTCCAAGCCCCGAACGGCACCTTCGCCCTTTCCCCGGACGGCTCGATCCTTGCCGCCTTCAACGAGATCGAAACGTTCCTGGTCGCCACCGAGTCCGGCGAGATTCTCACCCGCCTGATCGAACCGCCCGGAACCCAGGGCTACGTCACCGACATGGCCTTCAGCCCGGACGGCCAGACCCTTGCCCTGCTTCGACGGAATGCCGTTCTCACGCTCTGGGACATGGCCCGTCTTCGGTCCGAACTCGCCACCCGTTCCCTGGACTGGTGACCCGGCGTAGGGAAGGTCGCCGACCTGCCGGGGCAAGCCCCGAGATGCGCCCATTGCGTGGGGAGTGGGGAGCGGGGGGTGGGGAGTGGCACCATCTCCGGGTTGCCGGTGGTCGGTAGGGCGGCCTCTCCGGGGATGCCGCACGTCAGGCAGGGCGCCATCCTCCGGGCGCGCCGCACTTGCAATGTTCACTCCAAAGGCAGGCGCCTTCGGAGAAGTCGCCCTACCCGTAACTCGGACATGCGCCCGTTACGCGAGTCAGGTCCTACCGTCCGCACAGATCCTCGGGAGGCGTGTCGATCCCGCCAAAAAGAGTCCGGCCATTTCGTTGCCGTTCACTTTCCCCGTAACAACCCCGCAAGAACCCTGCTTCACGGAGCGGGACCGACCCGCCCGATGCAATGCCCGGTCCCGAACCGCTCCCATGAAAACCATCCCGACGAATCTCCTGCGCGCCGTCTTCACTGGCCTCCTCGCAGCGGCCGCCCACGAAGTTCCCCGTGCCGTCGGAAGCCAACCTCCCCTGGACTCCCTGCCTCCCACCCTCCATGTGGTGCGCCAGGGATCCCACCTCCGCCTGGTCTGGCCCGGACAACCGGAGTCTGGCCGTGACCCAGCCTTTGGGGTCGAGGAAACGCCCTCCCTCCTTCCCCCGATCTCCTGGTCCCCCGCCCACGAATCCCCCGAACCGGACTCCGGACCCTATACGTTCGATACCAGCACAACCGGGATCCGGTTCTTCCGACTCGTGCCAATCACACCGGAGGTTCCCGTCCTCGCCAGCCTCACGACCGGCTCACCCAACGTTGTCCTCGGTGGAACGATTCCCGTCACTTTCCAACTGCAACCAGGCAACCTCCAGATCTCCACGATCGAAGTGACTCTCGTTTCCGGCGGCACAAAATCGGTGGTGCTCTTCGCCCCGGAAACACTGGGAATTTCCAGCGACGGAACCTCCGGCTCCTGGCTGCTCCACACCGAAGGCCTCGGCTTCGGTACCGCTGAACTCACGCTCCGGTCGCGCGATGCCCAACGCCGATTCTCGGAACCTCGCACCGTCACTTTCGAAGTGGTTCCCGAGTCCGCCACCGGCTCTGCGCCGGTCCTCCGTTCCATCGATCCGCCCGTACGACTTATCAATCGTCCCACCGATCCGCTGGACCCGGTCCGACCCTCGTTCCAGGTCCTGTTCGAAGACCCTGACCACGACGCACTCCGACTCGAGGCCGTCATCCACGGCCCCGCAGGCTTGGCTCAGTCCCTCGCCTGGGAACTCCGCGAGGATCAACGCGAATCGGGCGACTGGACCGTACCCTTCCCGGAGCTCACCCCAAACTCCGAACCCGGGGTCTACGAAGCCCGGGTCACGGTCTGGGACCGAAATGGTCACGCGTCCAATCCAGGATCCGCTCGACTCGAAGTCCGCAGCACCCCCGCCGCGGTGATCGTGCAGGGGTTCGAGCCCGCTGTTTCGGTTCCCGGTGGCCGCCTCGTCGTCCACGGTTCAGGATTCGACGCCGTACCCGATCGGAACACCGCGTTCATTGCCGACCGCCCGATCCCCGTGCTCGAGGCCTCGAATGGCCGACTGGAACTTGGACTCCCGCTCGATGCCGTTGGAGGTCCGATCCGCATCGTCACTCCGGAGGGCAGCGCTTCGAGCACCACCGATGTCGTCGTCGCCGAAACCCTGGACCTCTCCACCCCCTCCCTTCAGATCGCCCCTGGAATGTCCGTCCAACTCACCGCCCGATGGCACTACGGCACCGGCGCCGACGGGCTCACGTGGAGCGTCGACGGCATTCCGGGCGGGTCCGAATCGACAGGAAGGATCGACGAATCCGGCCTCTACACAGCACCTGCGCGAGTGAGCCTATCCCGCTCCGTGGTCGTGCGGGCCGCCGGCCTCGGTGCCAGCGGATTCCCGATCGAGGCCGAACAAAGCCTGAGGCTCACGCCCTCACCGCCCGCGGTGGAACGCGGCGTGGTGTCGGCCGAAACCGGGGGAACCCTCCTCGGCACCCGGGAACGGGTCATGATCCAGGTGCCGCCAGGCGCGATCCCCGTCGACACCGAAATCGAAATCGCCGCGCTCAATCCCACGGAACTCGTTGCCGAAATCGATGGGAACGAGAACCGCGTCGACACCGAAATCCTGGCCGTGGCAAGGCTCGGACCCGATGGCCTGGCCTTCTCCAAACCAGCCATACTCACTCTCCCGCTGACCGCCTGGATGCCGCCCGGAACGCGGCTCAGAATGCTGCATCGATCCGCAGCCAGCAGCCCCTGGATCGATGGCGGAATCGAGGCGGTCGTGAACGACGATGGCTTCACAGCCTCGGGATCGATTCCCCACTTCAGCGACTGGATGTTCCAGGTCGAACGAGTTCCCCGTCCCGAGGACAGCCTGCAACCGCGAATTGATCGCCTCTCCCCGGGCTATCTCCTGGAAGGAAGCCTTCAACCCTTCCTCGTCGAGGGAACCAACTTCTCCGCCAACACCCGCATCGAAATCCTCGACGCCTCCAACCCGTCCCGACGCGTGACCAATCTCGAGATTCGCGAGCGCCTGCTGGTGCCCGAACGCCCCGGTCAATTGGGCCTGCTGATCCGCTCATCCACCGACCGCACCCTTGCCGTCAACGCCACCCGCACCCTCGTCCTCCGCGTCAGCAACCCGGGATCGCTGCTCCGATCCGAAGCCACTTTCCAGGTTCGCGGACTCGACGAGTACATCCAGACCGGCGGCACAAACACTGTTGAGCCCGAAAGGGGAAGCCAGACCAGCCGCCGCCAGTTCTCACAGGTCTCGATCCTCGGCACCCTCCGCGTCAACGCACGGGTCCTCGACTGGAGCGCCACCGACAGCATCGAGATTTTCGACGGTTCGTTCATCGATGGATCCGGCCGGAACGGACTCGGAGGTTCGGGCCGCAACGGGGGGATCGGAGGATTGGCTTCAGGCGGCACCGGGGGGGCGGGAGGCACGGCACCCCCCCGCGGACAACCCAACAACCGCTACCCGCAGTCCACACGCACCTACCGCATGCTAGGTGCCGATTCCCTGACCACCGAGACCGTCGCAACCTGGAGCGGGCAGCACGGAAACCTCTCCGTTGTCCACAGTGCCCCCCAGGCCTACGTCGCCCCCGATGCCCACGTGCGGCCCCGCTACGGATACGGAGGAAGTCCCGGCTGGTACCGGTCAGGCTCGGGCTATCCCTGGGGCAATGATCACTACGGAACTCCTGCGAACATTTACCGCTCCTACGCGGAGGAACTCCCCGACCCATCCGACTACGACCCCGGCGACCGCGAATTTTTCGAGGATTTACTCGAAGCCAACGAGGACTTCATGACGACCCATCCCGACGGCCGACGTGGTTCCGCGGCGTTGACCGACGACTGGATGCGACGCCGACTTCAACCCAGCCGGTCGCTCCAGGTCGAAAGCCACCAGGCCCGCGCCAGCGCACCCGGGCACGGAGGCGGCGGGGGTGGCGGATCGGGCGCCAACTCCAGCCACGATGGCCTCGGCGGAGGCGCCGGCGGTGAAGGCGGCCACGCCCTGCGTTTCACAGCGGCGCAAAGCATCTACCTGAGTGGCGGCGCGCGCATCTCGACCACCGGCGGAAACGGTGGAAACGGCGCCCGCCGATCCGGCACCCCGGTCTCCGGCGGCGGTGGCGGTCCAGGTTCCGGCGGCACCTTACATCTCCTCGCCGGTCGCCAGTTCACCCTCTCGCAGCCTTCCAGCCCCACACGCTGGAACCTGGGCCACGGCAGCTACGGCTCGGGCGGCTTCCTCGCCCTGCACATCGAACCCACACGTCAGATCCGTTCCCCCTGGGAACGACCCGCTCGCGCCACCTCCGTCACCCAGCCCGTCCTCGGCGAGTACACCCCGCCACCACCCCCCGCCGCTGTGTTCAGTGGCCCCGAATTCACCGAAACCCGCCGAACACGCTCCCCCCTGGTCACCCAGATCCGCCCCTTCACCGCCCTCGAACTCGAAGGGTCCACCGGCATCGCCACCCCCATCCTCGAAGTTCGACTCCGCAACCGCGCCCGCGGCGAACGACGCTTCGACGTCCGCGATGCCGGAACCCCCAACGACAACCGCCGTTACCGCGTCCGCCTCCTGCTCGACCCCGGCTTCAACCGCATCGAACTCGGACCCCCGGGCCTCGACCCGATCCTCATCCGCGAAATCCTCGTCGTCCCCGCCCCCGATAGCGACGGCGACGGACTCACCGACCCCGACGAACGCACCTTCGGCTTGAACCCGGTCAACGCCGACTCCGACGGCGACGGCACCGATGACGCCTCCGAATGGGTCAACGGCACCGGCGGCAATGACCCGGAGGCCGGCTACGCCGACGGCGGCGTGTTTGGAAATGGCATCGATCTCGACGGTGACGGCTGGTCCGACGCCCATGAAATCGCCATCGGAACCCTCCCCAACGACCCGACCTCGGTTCCCCGGCTCTCCACGTTCGTCGCACACCCGAAGGTTCGGAGCCTCCGACCCGGATACCAATCCAGCGGCCTCGGCCCCTTGGCCATCAACGTCGTCGTCGCTCGCCCCCGATCCCTTCAGGTCCTCCGCCCGGGACTTGATCCCGCCCTCAACTCCGACGGAACAACCGTCGCACGCCCCTACCGCCTTCGCACCGAACCGCAGTGAATCTCACGCTAAAGGTCTGTCCCTTTATTCACAAAAGCCATCATCCCATGAAACCCCGCATTGCCGCACCTCAGCCCCCATCCATCCCGACCCGACTCCAACTCGCGGCCGTCCTCGCAACCGTCGCGATCCTCACCCTGGCACCCCCAGCTCCCGCCCAATCGTTCAACACCGGCAGCTCCGGCGCCCTCGGTGCACTGATCGTCGCCAACAACGCCACCAACATCATCACCCTGCCGGGCGATGGCATCCTCGACTTCACCGACGTGCGGATCGGCACCAACGCCCACGTTCACTTCGTCCCCAATAACCACAACACCCCCGTCTATCTTCTCGCCACCGGTGATATCGTCATCGCCGGCACCCTCCACCTCGAAGGAGCCCCCGCCTCCGCGGCGAACGGCGGCGCAGGCGGTCCGGGCGGATTCGACGGCGGTTCCCCGGGCTTCGGCGGACTCGCACCCGGCGCGGGTCTCGGACCCGGTGGCGGTGGCGAGGGGCGCATTGGCGCCTACAACACCACCAACTCCGCCGGTGCCGGCGCATACGCCAGCCGCCCCGACCCCGCCTACGGCCGCCACGGAAGCCGCTATGGTTCCTCCCTCCTGCTCCCTCTGGTCGGAGGATCGGGCGGCGGTGGCGGCATGATCCGGGGCAGCTCCCCCGGTGGCGGTGGCGGCGGCGGCGGCGGCGCCCTTTTGCTGGCATCACCCACCCGCATCGCACTCGTCGGTGCCGCCAGCATTCTGGCCCGCGGAGAAGCCGGCCACACCACCGGCGCCGCGGGTTCGGGTGGCGCCATCCGACTCGTCGCCCCTCGCGTCTCAGTGGCCCGCTCCAGCGGAACGTTTCGACTCGACACTTCCAGCCTCTACGGCGGAGGCGACGGGCGCATCCGCATCGACAGCCTGCTCGACCGCGGTGAGATTCTCACCGCGGGCATCACCACCGGAAGCGGTACCGTCACCAACTTCGTTCTCGGCAGCTTCCTGTTCACGGGCCTCACCAACACCCCACCCCGGTTCCTCCTGCCACGCCTCGACATCACCCGCGCCGCCGGGCTCGCCATTCCGGAAGGATCCGCCTCACCCGTCCTGGTCCAACTGCCCTTCAACGGAAACCCGAACCAATCGGTCACCGTCCAGGCCTCGGGCTTCCCGACCTCCGTGTTCACGACCTCCATCCCAATCCAGGTCGCCGTCATCCCCGAAAGCGGCCCCGCCCAGACCTACGCCGCCACCCTCGACCATCGCCCCGGCAACGGCCGTGGAACCGTCAACGTCCCGGTCTTCATCCCCCTCAACACCGCCTGTCACATCCAGGCTTGGACGACTCAGTGACGGGCGGTGCCTCCACGGATTGCCGGCACGGCGTGCACTCCGGGCATTGAATTCGCCCTTGTCCGCCCACCGCCGCGCCGGCACCGTGGTTCATCCTCCCCCCAAGCATGAACCCCGGTAATTGCCACCTGCCGACTCGCCGCGTACCCGGGTTCACCCTGATCGAACTGCTGGTGGTGATCGCCATCATCGCGATCCTGGCCTCCATGCTTCTGCCCGCGCTCGCCCGCGCCAAGGCCACCGCCCAACGGGCCGCCTGCAGCAGCAACTGCCGTCAACTGGGGCTCGCGAACACGCTCTACATGGACGATTTCCAGGACAAGTTCCCCACGCACACACTCGGACCGGTCTTCTCCTACAACGGCTGGGCAGGCAAACGCGGCACCGAGTACCAGGCCGACTCGCGTCTGATCAACGACTACGTCGCCATCGCCGGCAAGGTCCGGACCAACGACAACGAGGGAATCTTCCGCGTGTTCCGCTGTCCGAATGACAAGGGCGCCACCCCGGGTCGCTGGTCCGGCACGCGCAAACCCACGCTCTTCGACACCTTCGGTTGCTCCTACTTCTACAACGCCGGCGGCAACGCCAACGGCGAACGCGGGCTTCACGCCAAGAAGGAAAGTCAGATCCGCTCCCCCAGTCTGACCGTGCTCGCCAACTGTTTCCCGTTCTCCTGCTGGGGCTGGCGCGAGGAGGCTCCAGGCGGCGCCAACGTGCCTTTTCAGTATTCGTTCTGGCATCACCGAACCACCCCCGGCTGGGGCAACGTGGTCTTCGTCGATGGCCACGTCGCCTATCTCCAGGCCACCCCCAACCTGCCCGACTCCCAAAACGGCAGGAGTTACACCTTCCTCTTCGACGGGCCCCCCGACGCCCGCTAGCCGGCCCCGCATTCCCTTCGTGATCTTCGTGCCTTCGTGGTGCCATCCGGATTTCCTGACGATCCAACCCGCGGGGATCGGAACCCAGCCCCCGGGTTGACCACCCCGTGACACGGCCACAAGCTGTCCCCGTGCCAGCCGATCGAAGCAGCGGACTCACCTTGGGACGGGCGCTGGCGCGCTTTCTTGATACCGTCACCGACCTCGGTGTCCGACCACTCCGCGCCGCCAACATCACCATTCGGCGCCTGCTCGCGTTCGGGCTCATTGTTCTCGCCACCACCCTGACCAAGTTCACCCGCTCGCGCGGCGTCGTGCACCCGCTGGTCTGGGGCCAGATCCGCCGGGCCGGCGTAGGACTGCTTCCGTTCATCGGGGTTCTCTCCGCGGTGACCGGGTTCGTGCTCATCGGGCAGACCGCCACGCTGCTCCGGCAGGTGGGCGCCGAGAAAATGCTGGGGCCCGTGCTCGTCGTTTCGTTGTTCCGCGAACTCGCCCCGCTGGCCACCGCGTTCCTGGTCCTGCTCCGGGTCGGCACCGCCACGGTCGTGGAACTCGCCACCATGCGCGCCACCGGCGAAGTCGAGGCCCTCGAAGCCCTGAGCATCGACCCCATCCATTTCCTGGTGATGCCAAGGGTCCTGGGCCTCGCCCTCTCCGTGTTCTGTCTCACCGTCTATTTCCTGATCGGCTCGCTGCTCAGCGGGTATCTCTTCTGCTTCCTTGAGCAGCTGCCGCTCACCCCCATGGATTACGTCGATCGCATCGCCCAGGCCCTGGGCTGGGAGGATTTCCTCCTCCTGCTGCTCAAGACCCTCGGGTTCGGCTCCGCCATCGCCGTGATCACTTGTTACCAGGGACTGGCCCGGCCGTTGCGGCTGGAACAGGTGCCCGAAGCCACCACCCGCGCGGTCACCCAGGCCGTGCTGGTCTGCGTCGCTCTCGATGTGGCCTGCCTCGTCCTCTACCTGTTCCTCTGAGGCACCCACCCCACCCTGGCATGCCCCCTCCTGCGTCATCGTCCTCGTCACCCCCCCAAGCCCCCGCGCCGGGACTCCCCGTGCTCGAACTCCAGGGGGTCGATGTGCCGGCCCAGGCGGATCCCGAAACCATCGTCGTCGAAGACCTCAACTGGCAGGTCCTGCAAGGCGATCGATGGCTGGTCACCGGCGGACCCGGCGCCGGCAAATCCACCGTGCTCCAGGTCGCCGCCGGTCTCATCCGGCCGGCCCGTGGGCGGCACCTGCTGTTCGGGGCCGATGTGGCCGAGCTCGACGAAAGACAGCTTCTCGAACGGCGTTCGCGCATCGGCATGGTCTTCGGCGCCGGCGGCCGGTTGTTCACGAACCTCAGCGTCGCCGAAAACATCGCCCTCCCCCTGCTCTACCACGCCCGCCCGGACGCCACCGAAGCCTCCTGGCAGGGACGTCTGGAACAGGCCCTCGAAGGGCTCGGCCTGACGGCCTACGCCCGACGGCGACCTCGCGATCTCCCGCGCCGCATGGCCCCCCGCGTCGCCCTGGCGCGCGCCCTCATTCTCCGTCCCGAGGTGCTCCTCCTCGATGACCCGGTCGGCGGCCTCGGACCCGAGGAAGGCGAATGGTGGTGCCGGTTCGTGTCCGAATGCACCGCGGGTCGAGGGCCCCTCGGCAAGCCCCCCACCACCCTGGTGGTGGCCGCCGCGGATGTTCAACGGTGGCGCCCCCTGGCGAACCGCTCCGCCCGGGTCGAGGACGGCCGCTGGTGGGTGAACGATGCCCCGACCGGGAGTTTGGACGCGGGATTGCGTCCCGCCACGGCAGGATGACACTTGGGCCATGGCACTGCAGGACCTCACCCCCCAGCTTCGGACGCGCATGAGCCGCGTCGAACGGCTCGTGGGGCTGTTCGTCGTCCTCGCCGGCCTGCTCATGATCGCCGGCTTCGCCTATTATCTTGTGCACGCCGGAAAAAAGCGCGGCTGGTTCGTCCGCAAGGTTCCCTACTGGTGCTACACCAGCGACGCCGTCGGCCTGAAACTCGGCGACCCCGTCCGCCTGCTCGGCCGCGACGTCGGGCGCATCATCAAGCTCGAAACCACCGACCCCAACCCCTGGGCCGTCCAGAACCATTGGAATGTCTTCGTCAAATTTGAGGTCTGGGACCCCTACTTCCGCTACATCCTCACCGATTCCAAGGTCCGCGTGGTCTCCGCCGACTTCTTTGGCGCACGCCTGCTCGAAATCACTCCGGGCGACCAGAACGTTGGCGCCATTACCGTCACCGCCCCACCCCGCTGGGAGGACACCCAAGTCCTCAATCCGAAGGACACCAACTCCTACATCGCCCTCGGCAAGGTGAACGAGGGCGTCTGGATCCAGAACGTCGAGGAGCTTCCCGCCGTCGCCGCCCGCGCCGAAAGCATCGTGCTCATGCTCGCCGAGGCCTTCCCCCGCCTCACCAATCAGATCTCCCAGGTGCTCGCCCATGCCAGCGACGCGACCTCCAACGCCAACCTCGCCCTCGTCGATCTGAAACCCGTCCTGACCAATCTGCAGACCCTCGCCACCCGGCTCAGCACCGAACAGGGCGTGATCGGAAACATGCTCCTGAGCTCCAACCTCAACGGTCAGGTCGAACAAAACCTCGCCGCCATGAGCGGCACGCTCACCAACACCACCGCCCTCATCCGCACCAGCGAGATCCAACTCCAGGACCTCACCCGCCGCATCGGCATGACCCTCGACAGCGTCGCCCTCGTCACCAGCAACCTCTCCGCCCAGGTCGCCGCCAACGGCCTCTTCCTCGGCGAAGTCTCCTCCCTCGTCGTCGACGCCGATCACATGGTCCAGGGTCTCAAAACCCACTGGCTGCTGCGCTCGGCCTTCCAGGGCCAGTCCAATGCGCCGATCGAAAGCGTCGTCCAACCCAGCCTCGACGGTCCGCCCCGGCCATGACCCGTTCGTCCAGGCTTTCTCACCGCGCTTCAGCGATCGCCTCCGCATTCGCAACCGCATTCGCAACCGCATTCGCAACCGCATTCGCAACCGCAACCGTAACCAGGACAGCCCTGGCAACGGCCTGCCTGCTCGCGCTTGCCTCGCTCCTTTCCGGATGCGCGAGCCGCCCCCCTCCCCCCCCCCCCCCCCCCGCCGCCGCCGAAGCCGATCGCCTCTCCACCCAGGCCGCCAAACTTCAACGCGAGGAAAACTGGGCCGGAGCCGCCGACTGGTGGCAGCGGGCCGGTCGTCAGTACCAATTGCTCAACCGGCCCGCCGACGTCGCCCTCGCCCAGCACAACGAAGGCAGCTGCCGCCGGGCCCTCGGCCAGCCCGACGCCGCGCTTCGTCTGCTCGGGGAAGCCTCCTCCACCAACCTGCGCCTCGGCCGCACCAACGCCTGGTGGCGCAATCAGATCGCCCTGCTGCAATTGGAAAACGCCCAGTCCCCCGGCCAGGCCCTCGAGCACCTCCGCCAACTCGATCCGCGGCTACCCTCCCTCGAATCCCAACCCGCCCTGCTCGGCCTCCTCCATCACGAGTCCGCCCGCGCCCAAATCGGCGCCGGTCATCCCCCTGCCTCCGCCCTGGAGTCCGCCAGCCGCGCCCAGGCCCTCTTCCGTCTCGCGCAGGATCCTGCCGGGGAAGCCGCCGTCCGCCTCACGCGCGCCCGGATCCTTCAAATGCAGGGAGACCTCCCTGCCGCCGTGGCGGAATGGCGCCTCGCCCTGGCCGCCTTCGAACAACTCGGACAGCCCCGCGCCATCGCCACCAGTCTCGCCGGCCTCGGCACCGCACTCACCCAGGGGAACAGTTCAAACGCCGAAGGCCTGGAAATCCTGCGCCGCGCCCGCGATAATTTTGCCGTGTTGAAGATGGAAACGGACGCCAAAGCCATCCAGGAAACGCTCGACCGGCTGGAAACCGGAGTCCGCCCATCGAATCCCCCGGGAAGTGCTCGTTGACCGTCCGGGGGGAACGGCCTCAGAAACGGCGGAGCGGACGCCTTGCGACGCCCGCCCCGCCCCACAACAACAACAACTCTATGGCTGCGAAATGCCCGCGAGGCAGGCAGCGAATCCCACCCCGCGGGCGAACCCAAACAACTCCGAAGCTTCAGACGCAGCCACAGAACATCTGTTCAAAAAAATTTCCGGATGGCGCACATCGGTAAGCCAAAACCTTTCCAGGCCCCGGTTCCCCCCATCCCAAGCTCATGAAAATCACCAACTTAAACCCGGCCCATGACGTCGGAGCCAGCTCCTGGCTCGTCGACTTCGAGGGACACCGTCTCCTGCTCGACGCCGGAATCCACCCGAAACACGAAGGGCGCAAGGCGCTCCCGCTCTACGCCAAAGCCGGCAAGGAGGAGGTCGACGCCATCGTCGTCAGCCACTGCCACCACGACCACGTCGGCTCTCTCCCCCTCGCCGTCCGGCAATTCCCCAAAGCCCACGTGCTCATGCCCGAGCTGAGCTACTTCATCATCGACCGCGTGCTCCATAACTCGGTGAACGTGATGACCCGTCAGCGCGACGAACTCGGCATCAAGGAATACCCGCTCTACACCCACGACGAGGTCGAGGAAATCGAAGCCATCTTCCAGGGCTTCCGCTACAACCGCGAAATCGAATGGGCCTCCTTCGCCAAGGCCCGCGCCGGCAAACCCTCCCCCACCCTCGAGTTCCTCGACGCCGGCCACGCCCTCGGCTCCGCCGGCGTCATGGTCCGCGGCGCCCATTCCACCCTCTTCTACACCGGCGACGTCTCGTTCCGCGACCAGACCATCCTCAAGGGCGCACGGTTCGAGGACGTCCAGGCCGACGTGGTGATCATGGAAACCACCCGCGGCGCCCGGGCCGCCGTGCCCGGCTTCAGCCGCGAAGCCGAAATCGACCGGCTCGCCGAAGCCATCCGCACCACCCACGCCCGCAAGGGCGCCGTGCTGATCCCCGTGTTCGCCCTCGGCCGAACCCAGGAGATCCTCGCCCAACTCGCCCTGCTCATGCAGTCAGGCCGCCTCCCGCGGCAGCCGGTCTACATCGGCGGTCTCGGCCGCGTGTTCACCGAGATCTACGATCTCCAGGCGCACCGGACCCATAGGCACCACAGCAACCTGTCGCTCACCGAATCCCTCGATCTCCAGGTGCTCGACCGCCGACAGCTCGAAACCATGAAGCTCGGCGCCGGACGGCTCTTCGTCCTCACCTCCGGCATGATGAATCCCAACACCGCCGCCTACGACCTCGCCCTCCGCATGGTCGAGGACGAACGGCACGGGATCTTCTTCGTCGGCTACGCCGACCCCAGCACTCCCGCCGGCAAACTCCGGGCCACCCCCCACGGCGGCACCCTCGATTTCGGCCCGCTCGACCGCAAGGTGCGTCGACGCTGCGAAATCCTGGAGTTCGACCTCACCGCCCACGCCAACCGGGAGGAACTGCTCGACTTCATCAGCAACGTGCGCCCCCGCGCCGTCGTGCTCGGTCACGGTGAGAATGACGCCCGTCAGTGGTTCAAAACCCAGTTCGCCAGCCGCCACCCGCGCATGAAGGTCTTCGATCCGGGTCCGGGCGAACAAGTGGTGTTCTAAGGGAACCACCCCCGCGTCGAGCGGGCGCAGGCCTTTGGGTTTTGCGCTCCGGCGATGCCTTTGCGCCGCGTCCAGCGGCGCAACTCGCCGCGCTGCGACGAGTTCCACCGCCCAGAACTCGTCGAGAACGGGCGGCCACCCCGGACGAGCGCCTCCTCGCAAGGCTCAGTCCCGACGCCCGATGTCCTGGGCCTGCTCGAAGGTGAACACGTACTTCTTCTGGGGCACCCAGCGCACCGAGCCGTCGCAGAAAAGCGAATTGACTCCGTCCGGCCCGTGGTTGTCCCACCGGTCCGGAAAATCGTTCTGCCCGCGCTGCACGAAGGATCCGTTTTCGAAATAGACCGCCCCGTCATCGCCATCAATGAACAACCAGATGTTCGCCGGACCCGGCGCCGTCCCCTTCAACCCAAAGGTGTCGTTCAGGTGGACGTAGCTGTTCACCGACGACTGCGTCTTCTTCACGCTGCGCGGATTGAACGGGTTGTCGGTCACCACCCCCATGAACCCGTACATTTCATAACTGTACCCGGCCGTGTCCCGGTTCCGCGCGAAGTCCTGGAGATCGATCAGCGTCACCTGCCCGGTGAGCCGGTCCCTCATGGTGTTCGTCCGGATGTAATTGCGGGTGCTCGGACAGATCAGCGCCTGGTACGAGGGAAGATGGTTGGGGTAGATCCAGTTGACGTTGTCATCGAGATAGTTCGTCGCCCCCGTGAAGGCACCGTCCTTCTGGTCCTCGGAATACATCAGGCACGCCAGCCCGATCTGCCGCAGGTTGCTCACGCAGGACACCCTTTTGGCCCGTTCCTTGGCCTTGGAAAGCGCGGGAAGGAGCATCGAAGCCAGAATCGCGATGATCGCGATCACCACGAGCAGTTCGATCAGCGTGAAGGCACGCGTGGGCCGGTTCCGGTAGGATTGCATGGGAGGATTCTTTCCAACACGAAGTGCGATGCCGCGCGAACGCGGAAGTTGTTGGGGCTCTCACCCGGACTGTCAAACGTGGAGACAAAAAAAAGGGGCGCCCTCAGTCAGGCGCCCCTCGTTCCAATGCAGATTCAGAAAAACCTGCGACACGATCCGCTCACTGGCCGGCCACCCGGTAAAACCCGGCCGCCCCGGTCAACGTCACCGTCGCGGTCCGCTCCGAGGTGGTCGACACATCCGTCCAGGCACCCCCCCCAACCGCGCTCCGCGTCTGAACGCGGAACGGAGCCGTCCCACCCGTCCACGTCAGGGTCGCGGCATTGTTCGCCCCGGTCTTGATGCCCGTGACCTGAATCGGCGTCGCCGGCTGGCCCGGCACCAACACGGGTTCCGAGATCGGACCCGTCACGGAAAGCCCCACGTTCGAAGCCTTCGCATCCTTCGAATAGGTCACCGCCACGGCGAGCTTCGAGCCCGGAGGCGGATTGAGCGCCGAAATGTCGAAGGCGAATTCACCCGCCCCCTGAACCTGATCCGCCTCCGAGTCGTCCAGCAGCGTTCCCAGATAGCGGCCGGGTAGCGTGTTCCCCTTCGCCTCCGACAGGGGATCGATGACGTACAGATCAATGAAGTCCGCCGGCCACGCGTCGGTCTTCCGGGCCGGTGTCCTGCCGCTCAGGATGTTGCCGGCCAACGACGTGATCGTGGGCCGCGCGCTGGTCGGAGTCTCAAGCACCGACGCATAATAGGTCTCGTAGGCGCGCGCTCCGCCGTCAAACCAGGGAAAGGCGTCAAAGGCATTGCCCGAGAACCGATTGCCACGCGCCGTGACCAGGACGTTCGCCCCCGCCAGCAGCATGTCATTGCCCTGGATGCCAAAGGCCCAGTTGCCCTCCAGGTCGTCGCTCACGCCGTCCCCGTTCGTCCCGAAACGCACCGAAGCCGTTCCCGGAAGTTCAATGAGATCAGGCTCCATCCCGTCCACCGCAGGCGCCACCGTCGTGCCATCAATGCCCACGCCGAAGTAATTGCCGGCAATGACCAGGTTGTTGGCGTTGCTGTAGAACTCGATCAGGTGATCGTACTTCACGTTGCCAAAGACATTCCGCTCGTTGGCATCGTTGATCTTGTTGCCGTCCGTCCCGATCACCGAGTAGTCCGTCGACCGCCCGTTCTCGATGTTCTCAACGCTGGAATCCCCCGGCTCCCGACCCGCGTCCAACTGCGCCTGATGAATGTCGTCGGCATCCAGGAAGGTCTTCCCGTCCGCCAGCACGTTGAAGTAGTTCCCCGCCACCCGCGCGTACGGCAGCTCAATCGCCAGTCCAATGTGCATGCCCGCCGTGATGTTCCCCTCCCCGATGTCCCCCCGCCCATCACTGTCGGTGCCAAACACCAACCCGCCCGAAAAGGTGTCCACGTTGCTGCCATCCACATTCACCCGGTAACGGAATCCGGACACCGCCGAACCGCCACCCTTGATCGTCTTGCCATCCGGCTGAAGACCGAACCAGCAACCCTGAACCCGGCAGTTCTCCGCACCCTGCACCACCGCCACACAATAGATGGACGGATCCGCATCCGATCCCGGCGTGTGCCGGCTGGCAAAGGACAAACCGCGAATCGTCACGTTGTCCGCCCCAACCACACCCAGAATCCCGTTCTCCGAATCGCCATAGCCCGGATAAGGCAGCCGCGTCGACCGACGCGCCGGCTTTGCCTCATCCCCCTGCGCCTCGTCCCCGGTCGAATCCAAAACGATCTGGAGCTTGGCATTGTTGCCTTCCAGAACTCCGAGCGTGTTCGGGCTCGAACCCGGCTGGGAATAACCATCAATGGTCACCCCCTCCGCCGTGATGAGAGCGTAACCACCGATCGGCGTCTTGATCACATGCGGCCCCGCTCCGGGTATGTTGAACCGAATCACGTCATTCGCCTGAAGCCCCGCCAGCGCCTCCTTCAACGACGTCTTCCCATCCCCCGCCGTGCTGTCGTTGTCCATCGTGTCCACCACCACCGTGCGCACCGGCTCCACCCGGACGTTGTCAAAGAGTCCAAAGGTCTCCTCCAGGGGATCCGAGATCGACGAGAACGGATCGGAATAACCGATCATGAGGTTGCCCGACTTGAACGAAGTGTCGTTCTCCCGCTGGGCAATGATGTGCCCATCGATCTTCCAGGTGACTGTCGTCCCCACCTGGCTGATCTCCACGGACATCCAGCGTTTACCCGCATATCCCGCCCCCTCGAACTTCCCAGCCGGAAGCACGTTCAGGAAAAACCCCTCCCCGTTGTCCGTGTCGATCACGCCGTCCCCGTTCCGATCCAGCAACCCACCCGTTCCATCCGCCAGTTTCGGAAGCGGCGGCTGGCCCGCCCCGCCGCCCTGCAGGGAAACCGCATCCCGCGCCGCACCTCCGTCGCCGGTGATGCCGAAGAACAGACCATCGCTGCCCGCCCGACCCACGGCCGTGGACTTGAAGTCATCCCGCTGATTCGCACCCGTCAGCGCAAACCAGTTCACGTACTCCCCACTGTGGTTGATGCCAAAAAGCCCGTACTCCGTCGTTCCAACGCCCCCGCCCAAATAAGCGCTGTGGGCCAGAAAGAGGTCGAACTTCAAAACGAAATCCCCACTGAAGCTCTGCCCCTTGGGAAACAGGTTGATCGCGAATCTTGCGGCTTCCTGGTCTTTCTTGTTCACCGCCACCCGCAGCCCCTTCGTCGTCCCATTCGAGTGCGGCGCCGGCGGAATGCTCTGCTCCACCCCCTCCGTGTCGTCCGCCGCCCGGTACACCTTGTACTTCACCTTCCCGTAATCGAACGCCCAGTCGACCGTGTAATCATCGGCCGCCGTGCCTTCGTAGTATCCCGTCTTGAGGGTCCAATTCGCGGAAGTATCGCTGTCAAAGGTATCTTCGAACAACGGAGCCGCCTGGGTGATCGGCGCAAAAAACAAAAATGCCGGCAGCGCCAGATGCCGGCAAACGTAAGGTTTCATGGTCATGGGGATTTCGAGGGTGGATCCGCGACGCCTCCCCAGTCCCGCCTTCCTACCGAGTTCGGACAGACCGACCGGGCGACGTCACTGCTCCAGCCAGGCCCGTTTACACAGCGACTCCAGCGGAAACAAGGCCACGACAAAAAAAAAACCGGGCTCCGCAGTCTGAGGAAGACCGTCGGAGCCCGGGGAATGTCGAACTCAGGGTGCACGTAGGCTGATGGGGATGCCGGAATCCGTGTGCACCGTCACGTCTCCGGAAATTAAACCATCTTCTCGCTTCAGCCTGTCCGTCTTCGAAAGAACAACCGCAACGCCCGGCACCCTAAACCCGATTCCCATTCCGTCAATGGTTTCTTTTTGGGGCCCGCCACCTTTTCAAACAACAGAAGTAATCCGATTAGCCCGGCTTACCCGAAAAAGGTTTTCACCCCCTCCCCCCACCCCCTCCCAACCCCCGCAAACCCAGCACCTTCCCCACCCCATCCCAACCTTGACGCCCCTCCCCGAATCGCCTGTCCTGTCCCCATGGCCACGCCCGCGCTTCCCCCACCGCCCGCCACCCAACGTCTCCCCCTCCTCGCGCTCGCCTTCTCCCTCGGCTTCCCCCTCCTCTCACCCCCCAGCCTCCACGCCGAGATCCGACCCGCCGCCATCTTCAGCCACAACGCCGTCCTGCAACAGGGCCGCCCCATCCCCATCTGGGGCTCGTCCGATCCCAACGAAACCATCACCGTCGAATTCCGCGGCCACCAAACCCGCACCACCTCCGCCAACGGCCGCTGGATCGTCCGCCTGCCCCGCGAAGCCGCCGGCGGCCCCGACAACCTCGTCATCCGCAGCAGCTCCCAAACCATCACCCTCACCAACATCCTCGTCGGCGAAGTCTGGATCTGCAGCGGCCAGTCCAACATGGAATGGTCCCTCGCCCGCTCCGAAAACCCCCAACCCGCCATCGACGCCTCCGCAAACCCCAACCTCCGACTCTTCACCGTCCCCAAACTGAAGGCCGATGCCCCCGTCGATGACGTGAAATCCCAGTGGGAACCCTGCAACCCACTCACCGTCCCCCGCTTCTCCGCCGTCGCCTACCACTTCGGCGCCGCCCTCCAACACGCCCGCCAGGTCCCCGTCGGCCTCATCCACACCTCCTGGGGCGGTTCCCCCGCCGAAGTCTGGATGCGCCCAGACGTCCTCGCCTCCGATCCGGATTTCAAACGCTCCATTCTCGACGGCTACAACGACCGCCTCCGGACCCACCAGGAATCCCTCGCCGCCTGGGAAAAGGAAACCGCCGAACTGCGCGCCCAGGGCAAACAACCCACCCGCCAGAAACCCAACCCCGGCTGGAAACCCTCCGAACTCTACCACGGCATGATCGCCCCCATCGTCCCCTACGGCATCGCCGGGGCCATCTGGTACCAGGGCGAATCCAACGCCGGCCGCGCCCAGGAATACTCCCGGCTCTTCCCCGCCATGATCCGCAACTGGCGCCATGACTGGGACCAGGGCGACTTCCCCTTCCTCGCTGTCCAACTCGCCCCCTGGGACAAAAACCGGAAACGGCCCCTCCCCGAAATCACCGCCACCCCCGGCGAAAGCGATTGGGCCGAACTGCGCGAAGCCCAACTGCTCGCCACCCGCGTCCTCCCCAAGGTCGGCATGGCCGTCATCACCGACGTCGGCGACAAGGACGACATCCACCCGACCCGGAAAAAACAGGTCGGCGACCGCCTCGCCCTGCTCGCCCGGAAAATCGCCTACCGCGAACGTCTCGTCGCCTCCGGCCCCGAATTCCTCAGCCTCTCCACCTCCCGCGGTCGCGCCCGGCTGACCTTCGACCACGTCGGCCAGGGACTCGTCGCCAAAGGCGGACCGCTCACCGGGTTTCAGATCTGCGGCAGCGACCGGCAATGGACCTGGGCCGAGGCCCGCATCGAAGGCCGTCGCGTGATCGTCTCCTCCCCCAAGGTCCCCGAACCCATCGCCGTGCGCTACGGCTGGGCCGACTTCCCCGTCGTCAATCTCTTCAACGCCGACGGCCTGCCCGCCTCGCCGTTCCGCACCGACAACTTCCCCATGGTGACGGCCCCCAAGCCCTGATCCCCCGGCCCCACCCACGCCACCGCATGAATCCGTCGTCCGAGCCTCCACGCTCCCAAGCCCCATCCTCCTCACTCGTCGCCAGGCAATCCCGGCGCACCTGGATCCGCTCGGGCCTGACGCTCGCCGCCGGCGGACTTCTGCATCCCGGCTTCGGCACCACCACGAATCCTGCCCAGGAAACCAGCCCCGACGGGCAGGCTCCCGAAGTGCTCCGGGAATTCCTCTACGAATCCGCGGCATTTCCCCAGTGCCACGCCTCCACGATCGTCGAAACGCAGTACGGTCTGCTCGCCGCCTGGTTCGGAGGCACCTCGGAGGGCCACAGCAACGTCGCCATCTACGCCGCCCGCCGCACGGAACAGGGCTGGTCAGACCCACGCCAGGTGGCCGACGGCTGGGTGGAACGCGATGGCCGCCGGTACCCCTGCTGGAACCCCGTCCTCTTCCAACCGCGCGGACAACCGCTCCTGCTTTTCTACAAGGTCGGCCCCAAACCCTCCTCCTGGTGGGGAATGCTCAAGACCTCCACCGACCACGGCCGAACCTGGTCGGAAGCCGTCCGTCTTCCCCCCGGCCAGATGGGACCGGTCCGCGCCAAACCCATCGAATTGCCCGACGGCACCCTGCTCTGCCCTTCCAGCAGTGAAGAAGCCGGATGGCAGGTCCACCTCGAAACCAGCCGCCCCCCCTACCGCACATGGTCCCGCTCCAGCGCCCTCAATCTCTCCACCGAATGGGGCGCCATCCAACCCACCCTTCTCAACCACGGCCGCGGCGAAATCCAACTGCTCTGCCGTTCCCGCCAGCGTTCCATCCTGGAAGCATGGTCGAGCGACGATGGCCAGACCTGGTCCCGACTCACCCGCACCCAGCTCCCGAATCCCAACGCCGGCATCGATGCCATCCGCCTCGACGACCGCCGGTTCCTGCTCATCTACAACCACGCCCGACAAGGCCGCAACCAGCTCAACCTCGCCCTCACCAATGACGGCCGACGCTGGCTCGCCGCCCACGTGCTGGAAAACGAACCCGGCGAATACTCCTACCCCGCCGCAATTCTTGATCGCCAGGGACTCGTCCACCTGACCTACACCTGGAAACGCACCCGCATCCGCCACGTCGTTGTCGATCCCGCCCGCCTGTCGGGAGCACCCATCGAAAACGGCCAATGGCCCGGCTGGCCGCCCTTGGATTCGTTGTGATCTTCCGGCTTGCGGCCTCAGGGCGGCTGGCAGAGTTTACCCGCCAAGACAGCGGAGGGCGCGCATGTACAAGATCATAGGCGGCGATCAGAAAGAATACGGGCCGGTCAGCTTCGACCAACTCGCCTCCTGGGTGAGGGACAACCGTGCCAATGCCCAGACCCTCGTGCAGAAGGAAGGCGGCGCCTGGGCCCCCATGGGAACCCTGCCCGAGTTCGCCTCCCTCTTCGGCGGGACCTCAGCCCCGCGCCCCGCACCAACCTCCTCCGGCATTCCGGAAGGCATCCCGTCCCCGGCAGGCACCTACACCCCCGGCCCGACGCCCGCCCCCGGTTACACCCCACCCACTCCCGCCGGCACCTTCGGAAACCAGGCCCGCGATGCCGTCCAAGGCCCCGCCACCGGCCTCATGATCACCGGAATTCTGGGAGCCATCGCCGTCCTCATCGGCGCCGCATTCTCGCTCTTCGGCATGGCCAACATGCCCACCCCCCAGGGAGACATGCCCCCGGAGATGCAACGGCTCATGGACATGCTCCAGCAACTCCAGAGCCCGGCCATGATCGCCGTCGATTCGATCATCAAACTCGCCGTCGCCAGCCTGATCATCGTCGCCTCCCTGAAACTGCGGAAACTCGAGAGCTTCCCGCTCGTCGTCACCTCCGCCATCCTCGCCATCGTCCCCTGCACCTCGCCCTGCTGCTGCGTCGGCATCCCCATCGGCATCTGGGTCCTCGTCGCCATCATGAAGCCCGAGGTCAAATCGTCCTTCCGCTGAGCGGAACCCACCCCTCTCCCATGGGACCCGGTTCCCCCCCCGAGTCCGCACCCAGCCCCGCGCCCCCACCCGCTCTCGGGCCGGTCCCGGTGCTCCCGGCAGCCAACCACCCGGCCGCTGCCTCTGCCCCAAACCCTCGTGCCGAACAGATCGTCCGCCGGCTCCTCGTCGGCGCAGCCCTGCTCGCCACCGCCTGCGCCGCAGTGCTCCTCTACCTGCACCGACCCCAGGGACAATTCTTCTACCCCCGCTGCTCCTTCCACACGATGACCGGCTGGCTCTGCCCCGGCTGTGGCGGCATGCGCTCCCTCCACGAACTGCTCCACGGCCACCTGCTCGCCGCCGCCCGCTGCAACGCCCTCTTCATCCTCGGCACCCCCGCCCTCACCCTCGCCTGGATCCTCCAGCACCGCCGCGGACGCCCCTTCACCCTCCGCCCGCGAACGCTCTGGGGCCTGTTCGCTCTCACCCTCACGTTCACCCTCCTCCGCAACCTCCCCATCCCCGCCGCCGCCTGGCTCGTCCCCTGACCCCGGCCCCTCCTTGCACCTTCTCATCGTCAAACTCTCCGCCATCGGCGATGTCATCCACACCCTCCCGGCCCTCACCACCCTCCGCCGGAATTGCCCGGATGCCACCATCCACTGGCTCGTCGAAGCCGCCGGCGCCGAACTGCTCGAAAACCACCCGGCCCTGAATCGCACCCTCCTGCTGCCTCGGAAGGAATGGCAACGCCTCGCCACCGAACGCCGCTGGGCTGCCCTGATCAAACACACCACCCGCTTCCTCCGCAGCTTCCGCTCCCACTCCTACGACCTGGCCATCGACTTCCAGGGACTCGCCAAAAGCGGCGTCTGGATGGCCCTCGCCCGCGCCCGCCGCAAAGCCGGCTTCCACCGCGGCCTGCAACGCAACGAAGGCGCCTGGCTCGCCCTCAACCACCGCATCCCCCCCGTCTCCCTCGAGATGCACGCCCTCGAACGCGGACTCCACCTCGTCCACGCCCTCGGCTTCGCCCCACAACCTCTCGCCTACGACCTCGCCATCGATCCCGCCATCGCCCTGGAAGCCACCCAACTGCTCCGCTCCTCCGGCATCGATCCCGACCGCCCGTTCATCGCCATCAACGCCGTCACCCGCTGGGCCACCAAGGACTGGGAACCCGCCCGCTTCGGCCGCACCGCCAATCTCCTGCTCCAGGCCGGCACCCCCATCGTCTTCACCGGAGCCCCGGCCGATCGCCAGGCCATCGACGCCATCGCCCAACACCTGCCCACACCTCCCCCCCGACTCGACGGCCGCACCCGACTCAAGGGACTCGCCGAAATCTGCCGTCGCGCCCGCGTCGTGCTCACCACCGACACCGGCCCCATGCACCTCGCCGCCGCCATGGGAACCCCCGTCGTCGCCCTCTTCGGCCCCACCTCCCCAGGCCGCACCGGACCCCACGGCCCCGGTCACCAGGTTCTTCGATCCAACCTCGATTGCAGCCCCTGCTTCAAACGCCGCTGCGAAACCCAACAGTACGAGCCCCACGCCTGCATGCTCCGTCTCGACCCCGAAATCGTCGCCGCCACCGTCCTCCGTCTCTGGAACCGTCCAAACGCCCCGGCCTTCCCAAACTCATCCCCCTCCTGATCCACTCAGGGCGTCTTCACCCGGATGCTCCCGGCACTGGTCCGCAACTTCACCCTCGGCCCTCCACCGTTGGCCGTGCCCCGGAGACTCGATCGCCCCATCTTTCCACCCTCGACCGTCGACACCGGAATCTCACTGCTCACCCCACCCGCGCTGGTCGAGGCGTCCAGTTCAAACCCTGCACCCGCAGGAAGAATCAGGCTGATGCCCCCCGCCGAAGTCTTCAAATCCACGGACTCCTTCGGAGCCTGGGTGATCGCAGCCTGAATCGACCCGCCACTCGTCGTCGCCGAAAGCGGCGTGGCCGAAGTCTCGATCGTAATGGACCCCCCCGAGGTCCGGACATCCGCCGGCACCGCGATGCCCCCCAACTCCAGCGAGCCTCCTGACGTCGAGGCCTTCAAGCTCGAACCCCCGGCCCCCTCCACCTTGATGCTGCCTCCCGCCGTGTTCAAATCCGTCATCCCCACCACGCCCCGAGCCCGGATCGAACCCCCGGACGTCCGCGCACTCCATTGACCCTCCACTTGCTCAAGCCGGATCGATCCGCCGGAAGTCTTTAGCATCGACTCCCCCTTCAAATTCGACGCCGAAACACTCCCTCCTCCCGTCTCCACCGCCACATCAAACTCCCGCGGCAACAACACCCGGATCGACACCTCCAAACCTGGCCCCCAACCGATCCACCGTCCCCAATCCGGATTCTTCAACCCCGCCTCCACCCGGAGGATCTCGCCCTCCTGGCTGAGGCGCACCTGATGTCCCTCCAGCAACTTCCGAGCCTTCTCCGCCGACCCACGCACCACCCGCCGCACCACCTCCACCTCCGCCGTCGACCGGTCTCCTCCCGAGACGGTCACACTGCCTCGATCCACCTGCACCCGAAGCTTCCCCCCGGGCTTCACCTCAAACGTCCGCTCCGTCCGATCCTCCGTCTCCCCCGCCCCCACGCGCGAAGGGGTCATCACCACGGCCCAGACACAAAACACCACCCCCAGCCAACTGTTCGATCGCATACGGCCAACCACACCTCCGGAAAGCGCCCGGTTGCAATCCGTTTTCCACCCCCACCCCCGGTATTCCCCCTTAACCGCATCCTTCAGATGCCGATACACCGGATGAGGCTCGCCGGCTTGGGAGCGCGTCGTCCGCCATCCCCGAGGTCCAACCCACCTCCCGCGGCCCCAACCCCACGCCCAACAGCCCGACCAGGATCCACCTGCCGCCCAGCCAAACCGAACCATGACGCCCCCAGCGCCAACGCCATCGGTTGTCGTCCCCCGAAACCGCAGAATCCTCGTCATCGATGATAACGAAGCCATTCACAGGGACTTCCAAAAAATCCTGGCCCCAGCCACCTCCCCCCTCGAACGAACCCTCGACCACCTCGAATCCGCCGTCTTCGGCTCCCTAAACACCCCGGATTCCCCCGAAACCATCCCTTTCGATATCGATACCGCCCTCCAGGGATCCGAAGGCATCGAACGCCTCCGTCACTCCCTCACCTCCGATCAACCCTACGCCCTCGCCTTCGTCGACGTCCGCATGCCCCCAGGCCTCGACGGCATCGAAACCGCCGAACGGCTCTGGGCCCTCGATCCCTCCCTCCAAATCGTCCTCTGCACCGCCTACTCCGACTATTCCTGGGAGGAAATCAGCCGCCGCCTCAGCCAGTCCGACAACCTCGTCATTCTCAAAAAACCGTTCGACTCCGTCGAAGTCCTCCAACTCGCCCACGCCCTGACCGAAAAATGGAGGCTCATGCGGGTCGCCCGTCTGCAACTCCACCACCTGGAATCCCTCGTCCAGGCACGCACCGCCGAATTACGCGCCGAAATCGAAGTGCGGCGTCAGGCCGAAATCGAGGCCCGGGACGCAAAAACCGCCGCCGAAAATGCCTCCCGCGCCAAATCCGCCTTCCTCGCCAACATGAGCCACGAAATCCGGACACCGATGAACGCGGTGCTCGGAATGTGCCAGCTGCTCCTCGACTCCCAACTCACCGACGAACAGCGCGACCTCGCCCAGACACTCAACGACTCCGGCGAAATCCTCCTCGGCCTGCTCAATGACGTGCTCGATATCTCCAAGATCGAAGCCGACCGCCTCGCCCTGGAACAAACCGCCTTCAACCTCCAGGAACTGGTCGACGGCACCGTCCGCATGTTCGCCGGCAAAGCCCACGAAAAGGGTCTCGACCTCGTCGCCGTCGTCGATCCCGCCTTCCACGGCCTGCTCCTGGGCGACCCCGGCCGCCTCAGCCAGGTCCTCCTCAACCTCGTCAGCAACGCCATCAAGTTCACCGAACACGGCGAAGTCTCCCTCACCGTCCGCCAAATCCACGCCGACACCAACCAGGTCCAACTCGAGTTCAACATCACCGACACCGGCATCGGCATCAAACCCGAGGACCGCGCCCGTCTCTTCGAAGCCTTCATCCAGGCCGACTCCTCCATCACCCGCCGCTTCGGCGGCACCGGCCTCGGCCTCGCCATCTGCCGGCGGCTCGTCGAACTCATGGGCGGCTCCGTCGACGTCACCAGCTCCCACGGCGCCGGCTCCACCTTCTCCCTCCGCATCCCCTTCCCTCGCAGCCGCGATTCCCTCTCCCCGGCCACCCCCTCCTCCGCCCCACCCAACCTCAAAAACCACCGCATCCTCGTCGTCGACGACTGCGCCACCAACCGAAAACTGATCCGCCATCTCGTCGAAGGCTGGTCCGGACGAATCGAGGAATGCGCCGTCTCCACCGACGTCCCCGCCCTGCTGGCCGCCGCCGCCGCCCAGGGACGTCCCTTCGCCACCGTCCTCCTCGACTTCCACATGCCCGCGATGGACGGACTCACCCTCGCCGCAGAACTTCACAAGATTCCCAACACACCGCTCCCCCCGCTCATCCTCCTCACCTCCCACGCCGACCGTCCCCCCCGCGAAACACTCGAACGACTCGGCATTCAGGCCTGCCTGTTCAAGCCCGTCAGAAAACTCCAACTCGCCCAGGCCTTCGTCAGCCTCCTCGAACCCCGGACCCACCAGGATCCACCCCCACCACCACCCCCCCTCCCCACGGCCCCGCCGAATCCCGAGTCCTCCAAAATCCGCGTGCTCGTCGCCGAGGACAATCCAGTCAACTGCAAGCTCGCACTCCTCCAGCTCAAGAAATTCGGATTCGAAGCCGAGATCGCCAACAACGGCTACGAAGCCGTCCAGGCCGTCCAGGGCGGAACCTTCGATCTGGTCCTGATGGACTGTCAGATGCCGGAACTCGACGGCCTCGCCGCCACCCGCAGAATCCGTGCCTGGGAACGCGAATCCCACGCCCCCCGCCGCGTCCCCATCATCGCCCTCACCAGCGGCACCGTGCTCGGCATCCGCGACGAATGTCTCCAGGCAGGCATGGACAAGTACGTCTCCAAACCCGTGCGCTGGGCCGAACTCCGCACCGCCGTCCACCAGCTGATCCCCCGACTCTCCACCCCACCGTCCCTCGAGGAAACCTCCCCCTCGCCAGCCAGCGACAGCGCCCACCTCCAGCCCATGGAGCTCAGGTCCTGACCCAGCCGCCCAACCCATCCGCCCTCCGCGGCATGAAACCCACACCCCCCGAACCACGCGGCCCCAGCCTCGTCCTCCGGACCGCCCTCTGGTGCTGGTTCGTGACGCTCGTCACCCTGCTCATCTTCGCCGCCGCCATCCTTCCCCAGCAGCAACAGTTCTTCCGCCAGAACCTCCACTCCAAGGCCCACGGCATCATGCTGTCCCTCCGGAAAGCCGCCTCCGAAGCCGCCGCCTCCCCCGAACAACTCCGCGAAAGCCCCCCCGCTGGCGCCGAACTCATCAACGGCGATCCCCTCGTGGACTTCGTCATCATCTCCCGCCACGACCACACCGCCCTCATCTCCGAACGCTTCGGCTCCCGTTACGTCACCAACCTCTCCGAGGAATGGCACCCCGATGACCGCACCCCCCGCAGCGGCATCGGCGTCCGCCCACCCTTCGAAAACCGCGTCTTCTACTACTCCCATCCCCTCGACAGCTCCGGCACCGAACACGGTTGGATCCACGTCGGACTCTCCCTCGAAGGCTACGACAGCAACCTCTCCGCCACCGTCCGCAGCACCGCCCTGCTCGTCGGATTCTGCGGTCTGATCAGCCTCCTCGCCTCCGGGCTCTACGCCCGTCGCCACACCCAACCCATCCTCAGCCTCCGCTCCGTCGTCCAGAAAATCGCCGACGGCAACCTCGACACCCGCGTGCAGGTGGATCGCAACGACGAACTCGGCGCCCTCGCCCGCTCCGTCAACACCATGGCCGAAGCCCTCCAACGCCGCGGCCGCATCCTCGAAAGCGTTCGATTCGCCGCCCAGGAATTCCTCTCCACCCCAAACTGGCACCAGGTCGCCCAGGCCGTGCTCGCCCGAACCGCCTCCGCCGCCATGGTCAGCCGCGCCTACGTCGTGCAATCCACGTCCAGCTCGGAAACCAGCACCGAACAGGGCGTCCGATTCGACTGGACCGCCCCCGGCACCGGCGGCAACCCACCCACCCCACCCTCGGACAACCGCCCCTCCCCCGCACCCGAGGAAACCTGCGTGCTCACCCTCCCCATCCATTGCGAAGGCGAACTCTGGGGATTCCTCAGCCTCGACAACGGCTCCCAGGCCATCCCCCTCACCGACGCCGAAACCGACAGCCTCCGCGCTGTCGCCAACATCCTCGGAGCCACCATCGCCCGTCAACACGCCCAGGACGCCCTCATGGAGGCCACCCAATCCCTCGAACATCGCGTCGAGGAACGCACCCGCGCCCTCCGCGACCAGGTCGCCGCCGAGGAACGCGCCCGCGCCGAACTCGCCCAGGCCCAGCAAAGTCTCATCGAAACCTCCCGCCTCGCCGGCATGGCCGAAGTCGCCACCAGCGTCCTCCATAACGTCGGCAACGTCCTCAACAGCGTCGGCGTCTCCGCCACCCTCGTCACCGACCGCATCCGCCGCTCCAAAGCCGGCAGCCTCACCCGCGCCGCCGCCATGATCCGCGCCCAAAACGGCCAGCTCGCCACCTTCCTCACCTCCGACCCCAAGGGCAGGGTGCTCCCCGAATACCTCGAAGCCGTCTGCCAACAGGTCGCCAACGACCACTCCGGCATGCTCAAGGAACTCGAGGAACTCGTCGAAAACGTCGAGCACATCAAGAAGATCGTCGCCATGCAGCAGACCTACGCCAAGGTCTCCGGCACCGTCGAAAATCTCCCCATCGCCGACCTCGTCGACGACGCGCTCCGCATGAACGCCGCCTCCTTCGAATCGGCCAACATCTCCGTCGTACGCCAGATCGCCCCCAACCTCCCCCCGATCAACGTCGACCGTCACCGCGTCCTCCAGATCCTCATCAACCTCCTCCGCAACGCCAAACAAGCCCTCGACGTCCCCGAAGTCACCGAACGACGTCTCGAAATCGGCAGCTTTTTCGACCCCGACGGCAAGGTCATCATCCGCGTCCGCGACACCGGCGTCGGCATCGCCCCGGAAAACATGACCCGCATCTTCCAACACGGGTTCACCACCAAAAAGGAAGGCCACGGCTTCGGCCTCCACAGCGGCGCCAATGTCGCCAAGGAAATGGGCGGCCGTCTCACCGCCCACAGCGACGGTCCCGGTCGCGGCGCCGTGTTCACCCTCGAACTTCCCCTCGCCCTCCGCCAACCGGCTCTCCCATGACGACTCCACCCCCCCGATCCACCGATCGGAAAATCGCCAACCGCCGGATCCTCGTCGTCGATGACAACCCCGCCATCCACGCGGACTTCCGTAAAATCCTCTGCCCCCACATCGACGAACACAGCGTCATCGACAACCTCGAAGGCGTGCTCTTCGACGAAGTCACCCAGCACATCGACTTCGTCGCCTTCGAACTCCAGAGCGCCCACCAGGGCCAGGATGCCCTCGAAATGGTCAAGGCCGCCCGCGACCGCGACCGCCCCTTCGCCCTCGCCTTCGTCGACGTCCGCATGCCCCCGGGCTGGGACGGCATCGAAACCATCGCCCGCCTCTGGAAGGTCGACCCCTCCCTCCAGGTCGTCATCTGCACCGCCTACTCCGACTACTCCTGGGACGACATGCGCGGACGTCTCGGGCAACCCGAGAATCTCGTGGTGCTCAAGAAGCCCTTCGACAACGTCGAGGTGCAGCAACTCGCCCACGCCCTCACCCGCAAATGGGAACTGAACATCGAGGCCGAAACCGCCACCGCCCAACTCGCCAACGTGGTGCGCTACATGCGCGCCATGATCGATCAGGAACCCAAACGGGATTCCAAACCCGCCCTCCCAAAGCCGGACCCCGAACCCCCTCACCCCGCCCACTCCACCACCCACCCCAACCCCCAACCCGGATCGCAACCGCCCCGGACCGAATCCTCCTCCCCCAATCCGGCCTCCTCCCCCCCCCCTCCTTCCCCAGCCACCGCCCAGGCCCCAGCGGCTCCCGGCTCCACCAAGGACCGACCCCAACTCGGTGAAACCCTGATGGGCCTCAAACAAAACCTCGAGAACACCATCCGCCAGCTCCGCGACACCGAAGTGCAACTGGTCCAGGCCGAAAAGATGTCCTCCCTCGGTCGCCTCGCCGCCAGCATCTTCCACGAAATCTACAACCCCCTCAACTTCACCCTCATGGCGTCCGATCACGCCGCACGCATCGCCAAAAACGCCCCCGAAGACTTCCGCGGCGACCTGCAGGATACCGTCGCCGACATCCGCGAAGGCGTCGTCGCCATCCTCGATATCATCAAGGACCTCCGCGAATTCACCCATCCCGAGTACGGCCACCTCGACCTCGTCGACGTCAACCTCTCCCTCACCACCGCCCTCCGACTGCTCGGTGCCGAAATCCGCGACCAGATCCACATCGAAAACCACATCCCCGAGGGCTTCACCGTCCGCGCCGTCCGCAACCGCCTCACCCAGGTCTTCCTCAACCTGATCCAAAACTCCCTCGACGCCCTCGCCCTCAAGTCCTTCGAACCCGGCACCCGCCCCGAAATCCGCTTCGAAGCCTCCACCCACGAAGGCACCCGCACCCTCCGCGTCCGCGACAACGGCCCCGGCGTCCCCGCCCAGAACCTCGGCAAACTCTTCGAACCCTTCTTCACCACCAAATCCGTCGGCCGCGGCACCGGTCTCGGCCTCAGCATCTGCTACCGCCTGCTCCGCGACGTCGGCGCCGAACTCACCGTCCACAGCGAGGAACACAAGTTCTGCGAGTTCCGCCTGAATTTTCCCGAACGCCCCGAAATGCCCCCGGAATCCCCCGTGCACGACGACTCCCTCGCCTCCGCCCAAATCTGATCCAATTGGATCCAATCGGACTCTCCGGGCGCCGGCCGATCTCACAAAGTTCTGATTTGAGTCAAGGCGGCCACCCCCCAGGATGGGTTCACCTACCGCGTGCGCCCCATGAGTCCACATCCCTCCCCCTCCCCCGGTGGCCCGGCGACCGCCCCCCAACGCTCGCTCCCATCCCTCCTCACGCTGCTCACCCTCCTCACGCTCACGCTCACGATCTCACCCGGCTACGCCCCGGACACCCGGGCCCAGGGCACCCCCGACTACGAACTGCCCCCCATCGAGTACAGCGCCCGCACCCCCACCAACCAGATCTCCCGGCTCGAACCGAAACTGAACGCCCACCGGCCCCAACTCACCGAAGGCCCCTTCCTCCGCTGGCTGCTCGAACAAACCGGCGTGCCCGTCGAATCCCAGGTGCTGGTGTTCTCCAAAACCAGCCTCCAACGCGACCTCATCGCCCCCCGCCAACCCCGCTCCCTCTACTTCTCCGACGATCTCTACATCGGCTGGGTCCCCGGCGGACTCATGGAAGTCACCACCATCGACCCCGACCTGGGCATGGTGTTCTACAAACTCGAATCCCGTGACGTCACCAAACCGATCCGCTTCGAACGCGACGGCGACTGTCTCTCCTGCCACGGCGGCTCCATGACCCGCAACTGGCCCGGGCTCATGGTGCGCTCCATCTACCCCGACGGCCGCGGCGAACCCATCACCTCCGCCGGCGGATTCCTCGTCACCCACGAAACCCCCATCGAACAACGCTGGGGCGGCTGGTACGTCACCGGCCACCACGGCACCGCCCGCCATCTCGGCAACGCCCTCGCCACCGAGGAAGGCCGCGATGCCGTCCTCGACAAGGAAGCCGGCGCCAACCTCACCCGTCTCGACAAGTTCTTCAACACCACCCCCTACCTCCGCCCGGACTCCGACATCGTCGCCCTCATGGTCTTCGAGCATCAGGTCATGATGCACGACCGGCTCTGCGAAGGCGGCCTCCGCGTCCGCAAATGGAGCCACTACCAACGGCAGCTCCAAAAGGAAATGGGCGAGCCCGTCAGCGAAAAACCCGTCGGCACCGCCCTCCGCGTGCTCAACAGCGAAACCGAACGAATCCTCGAAGCCCTCCTGTTCTGCGACGAAGCCAGCCTCCCCGACGGCGGCATCCGCGGCGCCGGCGATTTCGAAAAGGCCTTCGCCCGAAACAGGAAACCCGACGCCTCGGGCCGCAGCCTCAAGGATTTCGATCTCAAATCGCGGCTCTTCGCCTATCGCTGCAGCTACCAGATCTACTCCACCGCCTTCGATTCCCTTCCCGATTCCCTGAAGGAGAATCTCTATCGACGCCTGCACGAGGTTCTCTCCGCCGACCCACCGCCCCGCCGCTTCGCCCATATCCCCCGCGAGGAACGGCAGGCGATCCGGGACATCCTCCGCGCCACCCAACCCGGCTTCGCCTCCGCCGCCCGCTGAACTCACCCCACGCCTAGGGAGTGCGGCAGCCCCTGCCGCTTTCCTTCAGCACGCGACGTCCCAACACCTCCCCTTCGCCCCGGCGCCCCCGTTTGCAGTCCCCACGTGCGCCGTCCTTCCGCGCGTCCCACCAAAGCGGCAGCCCTCTGCCGCTGCCCCCACTCCCGACTCCCAACTCCCGACTCCCCACTCCCTACTCTTCCCCCACCCGTTCCCCCGCCCGCACGTCAAACGGCAGCTCATTCTGCGACGGCGTCAACGGACACGTTGCATACGGCGTGAAGGCGCACGGCGGCGTGAACGCCTGGTTGAAATCCACCGTCACCCGCCCCTCCGCATCCGCCCGACCCACATACAAATACCTCCCGGCCCCGTACGTCGTGCTCCCCGCCGTGCGGTCGCGGAACAGAACGAAATAACGCTCCTCCTCCGGTTCCTCCACCACCTGCAACCGGCGCTCCCGCCCCTTCACGGAAAACACGATATGGCCCGGACTCCGCAGCGTCTGCGTGTTTCCCGTCACATCCGGCACCCGTAGAACCATCGGCTCGGCGAACGGCTCAAAACGACCCGCCAGGCACCACGACGGATCATAGGGAAAACAGTCCAATCCCCGGAAGTTGCGCCTCGCCTCACTGCCCGCATCCCGCACCCGCAACCCCACTCTCTCCCCACGCTCGATGAGGGTCAGCGTCAGGGGCCCCACCTCCAACAGCGTCGGCTTACCACCCTCATCCGTCACCATCTCCAAATTCCGCACCGGCCGTCCCTCCACCCTCGCCTCCACCCCCTCGGCAGCCTCGAAACGCACCGTCTTCCCCGACCGCACCAGCCATCCCAACCGCTCCGGCGCACGCCCGGCCGGCAACATCGCATCCTGACCCGGACCAGCACCCACGGTGTTCGTCCCCTCCCGAAGCCAGTGTCTGCCCACCAGCGTGAGCCACCCGTTCGTGCCCGCGATCGACACCTCCCGCCGCTCACGCCACTCCCGCCAGGAGGCCGGGGATTCCACCGGCTTCGGCCCCGGTCCCCGGACACACCCGAGTCCAAGCACCAGCCCCAACAACCCGATCCAGGCCCCGCAATGGCTGATCGTCTTCATGGAAACCTCCGCCATACTCCAGAGCCCTCCACAGCTCACAGCCGCCGTCCCGCAGACCTCCCCTTCACCGCCGGCCTTCCTTCAATCGCAACAGCTTTTCGCCCGCCCGATGCAGGGTCTCGTCGCGCTTGGCGAAATGAAACCGGACCAGATGATTCACCGGTTCCCGGAAAAACGAGGAGCCAGGAACCCCCGCCACCCCGATCTCCCGGATGATCCATTCCGCCGCCTCCGTGTCCGATCCAAACCCCAGCGGCGAGATGTCCAGCAACACATAATACGCACCCTGCGGCGTCGTGTGCGAAAGCCCCGTCCGCGCCAGGTATCCGAGAAAGAGTTCACGCCGGTCCGTGTACTCGCGCTGCATCTCCGCGTAGTACGAATCCGGGAACTCCAGCCCCGTCACCGCCGCCTCCTGGATCGGCGCCGCCGCACCAATGGTCAGGAAATCATGCACCTTCCGCGCCTGATCAATCACCCCGGGCGCCGCCTGCACATAGCCCAGCCGCCAGCCCGTGATGGAATAGGTCTTCGAAAGGGAATGCGTCACGATCGTCCGCTCCGCCATGCCGGGAAGCGTCGCGAAATACACATGCTCGTGCGGCGGATGCACAATGTGCTCGTAAACCTCGTCCGTGATCACAAACGCATCGTACCTCTCCGCCAATGCCGCAATCTCCATCAGCTCCGATCGCGTGAACACCTTGCCGCAGGGATTCGACGGATTGCACACCACGATCGCCTTCGGCCGGCACTCGAACGCCCGCGCCAGCTCCCCACGGTCGAAATCAAAATGCGGCGGCCTCAACGGCACATACACCGGCTCCGCCCCCGACAGGATCGCGTCCGCCGCGTAGTTCTCGTAGAACGGCGAGAACACCACGACTTTGTCCCCGGGGTTACACGCCGTCATCATCGCCACCATCATCGCCTCCGTCCCACCACAGGTGACCACCAGGTTCCGCTCCGGATCCACCGGCTGCCCGCTGAACCGCGTGATCTTCCGCGCCAGCGCCTCCCGAAACCGCGGCGCACCCCAGGTGATCGCATACTGGTGAAACGGCCCACGCGCCGCCCGCTCCAACGCCTCCACCAACTCCCCGGGCGGATCAAAATCCGGAAAGCCCTGGGCCAGATTGATGGCTCCATGACGGTTCGCGAGGCGCGTCATGCCCCGGATCACGGATTCCGAAAACGCTCCAAGTCGCTGCGCAGTGGCCGGCATGGTGGGTGAATCCCGGTCGTTCGACCGATGCGCAAATCTGCCGGGAACCCCTCGACCGCTTCAAGACCGGGAACCACCCCCACCCCCGCCTCTTTGACCGGCACCGGCCCTTGTGCTACGGGCTGGGGCCTCCGCGCGATCCGCGGACCCTCGAACCCGCACCCTGCCCATGCCATGAGATCCCACTCCTCCCCCGTTCCATTGCACACCCTCGGGCTGGTTGCCCTGCTCCTGTCCCTGTCCCTGTCACCTTCCGCCCGTGCCGACACCGTTCTACCAGTCTGGAGCCTCGCCCCCGAACAACGGCCCTACATCACCACAGGCAACACGGAACGCGGTCTCGCCTTCGATCCGGTGAGCCGTCAGGTGCTGCTTCTCAGCCGAGCCGGCGGCCCCCAGGTCTACCTCCTCGACCCCGCCACCGGCGCCGATGGCTCCGATTCCACCGGAGCCGCCCGCAGCCTCAGCCTCCTCGATGCGGCCGGCGAAAGTCCCATTTCCGGCGGCACGTTCACCCTCAACCTGGTGGGCGCCGCCGACGACGGAGCGATCTTCGCCTGCAACCTCGCCACCTCCCTCGGCTCGGTGAAAATCTACCGATGGGCCAAAGCCAACCCGGAATCCCCCATCGCCGTCGCCTACGCCGGCGATCCGCTCGAAGGAATCACCAATCCCGGCGCCGGACAGGACATCCGTTTCGGCGACGCCTTCGCCGTCCGCGGCTCGGGTCCGAACACCCAACTGCTCCAGACCGCCCGCAACGGCAAATACATCCTGCTCTACACCACCACCGACGGCGAGGTGTTCACCCCCCGGACATTCACCGCCGCACCGGAAATCGCCGGCAAGATCGGGCTGGGCCTGGCCTTTGGCGAAGGGCAGACAATCTGGGCCAAGGTCAACGGCTCAGGGCTGCTTCGCATCCAGCTGAACACCGACACCGGCAGGGCCTCCCTGCTCAACACCGTCCCCACCACCCTCGTCCCCGGCAACGTCACCGCCATCGGCATCGATACCACGACCAAACGGCTCGCAAGCCTCGACTACTCGGCCCACACCCTGAGCGTCTTCGACCTCACCGATCCTCTCGGTCTCATCCGGCTCGGGGATCCCCTCCCCTTCCCCGCCGCCAACGCCAACGGAAACGGAACCGGCGCCGTCGCCATCCGGGGGCTCGACGTCTTCGGCCTCGACACCAACAACGGCCTGCTCGGCGCGCGCATTGAGAAATCGGTGGTCGCCGACCCGCCCTCCATCGCCACCCAACCCTCGGGAGGATCGGTTTACGAAGGAGGCTCCTTCACGTTCAGCGTCGCAGTCCAGGGCACACCTCCATTCACCTACCAGTGGTCGTTCGAGGGAAACCCCATCCCCAATGCCAGAGGTTCCGAACTCGCCCTCACCTCGGTCACCCCGGCCCAGGCCGGCGCCTATTCCGTCGAAGTCAGCAACTCCGCCGGACGGGTCACCAGTTCGCCAGCCTCCCTGACCGTCCGCCCCACGCTCACCGCCGGCATTCTCAAGCCGCTCTGGGCGCTTCGGCCCGGCGACCGCCCCTACCTCGGCACCGACAACACCCAGCGCGGCGTCGCCTGGAATCCCATCACCGGCAACGTCCTCCTCGCCACCCGCTCCCCCGCCAACGCCCTCCTCGTTCTCGACCCCCTCACCGGCGCCGAAAAACACAGCCTCCGCATCACCAACGATCAGGACGCCCCGATCTTCAGCGGCGGCACCCTGCCGCTCAACATGGTCGGCGTCGCCGACGACGGCACCGTCTATGCCGCCAACCTGGTCACCGACGGTTCCACCGCCGCCTTCCGGCTCTATCGCTGGGACAACGACTCCCCCGACACCGTGCCGGTCGCCCTTCCCGACGTCGCGGAACTCGCCGTGGCTGAACGCTGGGGTGACACGCTGGATATTCGCGGCAAGGGCAACACCACCCAGATCCTCCTCGGCGCACGCGGCGTCTCACCGCAGGAAGGCGCCAAGTTCGCCATCCTGGGAACCACCGACGGATTCAACTTCACCGCGCAGATCTATCCGGTTCCCGGCGTCGCCAGCAGCGCGTTCGGTCTGGGCATCGCCTTCGGCCCAGGCAACACCGTCTTCGGCACCGCCAACGGCCAGCCGCTGGTCCAGGCCACCTTCAACCCGGCCTCCGGCACCGCCGAACTCACCCGGACCTACGCGGCGTCCCAGATTCCCAACGCCGCAAGTTTCATCGCCTTCCAACCCTCCTCCAGCCTGCTCGCCGCCTGCCTCCTCGAAACCCCCGACAATGTCCTGCTCTACGATCTCACCGACCTCGACAACCCCCAGGCGCTCGATCAGCAACTGATCCTCCCCGAACAACCCAACCTCAACGGAACCGGCTCAATCGATTTCGGAGCCAATCGATTGTTCGTGCTCGATACCAACCACGGCCTGCGCGCCTACGAAATCGTCCGCAACAGCGCGCCTTCCGCCCCGACGCTTTCCAAGCCCGTCCTCGCCTCGGGCGTCTTCTCCTTCCAGCTGACCGGAACCGCCGGAAAGGAATACGTCGTGCAGCGCTCCTCCGATCTTCGCACCTGGACGGACCTCCGGACGGTGACCGGAACCGCCACCCTCTCGGATCCCAACGCCCCAGGGGCCGCCGCATTCTACCGCGCACTGGCCCGGTAGGCCGCAACCCGCCGACCCCTGCCTCTCCTGGAACATCAAGGGACGTCGCCAGACGGCGACGTCCCTCCTCACTCCCCGACCGCAGCCTCCACCGTCAGGCCGCACCCCCGACCAGCGTGCCGGAACTCACCGTGACCGCCTGACCGGCCAGCTCCACCCGATCCCCACGCCACAGCACCCGCACCTCTCCCCCACGCGCGCTCGCCTGCCACCCGCGCATCTCCGTCTTCCCCAGGATCGCCCCCCAGTACGGCGCCAGCGCACAATGGGCGGAGCCTGTCACCGGATCCTCCGGCACCCCGACCCCCGGGGCGAAAAAGCGCGACACAAAATCAAACCCCCGCTGCTCCGGCACCGTCGAAACGGACGTGGCCGCCGTCACAATCACGCCCCGGACCGGCAACACGGCCAGAGCCGCCGCGTCCGGTCGAAGCCCCCGCACCGCGGATTCGTCCGCAACCCGGACCAGGTAATCGAAGGGGCTCCGCCCCGCCCATTCCACCTTCACACCCAGGGCCCGCTCCAATCCCTCGGGCACAGGCACCCGCTCGACCGGGGAGGCCGGAAAATCCATCCGGATCCAGCCCGCATCGCCGCGCTGGCAAACCAACCGCCCGCTCTCGCGCGTGTCGAAAAGAGCAGGGGCCTCCGGGCCCAGTCGCCCCGTCGCCCACAACACGTGCGCACTCGCCAGGGTGGCATGTCCGCAAAGCGCCACCTCCGCCAACGGCGTGAACCATCTCAACGACCAGGCCTCGCCCGCGGGAACGACAAACGCGGTCTCCGAAAGATTCATCTCCGCCGCCACCGACTGCATCCAGGCCTCGCTGACCACCCGTCCGGGAAGACACACCGCCGCCGGATTGCCCCGGAACGGAACGGAAGTGAAGGCATCGACGACATGGAGGGAGACAGGATCGGTGCTCATGAACAGGTGGGGCAAGGGTAGGGCGGCCTCTCCGAGGGCGCCACCCGTGAGGATGGCATGACGAGGCGGCGGGCACGTTCGGAAATCGCGCCCGACCCCAAGCCCCGGACGCACTGTTTCCTGCTCGAAGGATCAACCCGCGCTCGACTCCCCCGCCCTTCCTCCTCCAACCTGTCACCCAAGGAGGAGGTCGAAATCACTCGCTGGTCCCCGAACGGGACTGTTTGCATGGCTCGTGCCCGCGCCACAGCGCCGTCTTTTCGTCACCCGCTGGATCCCGGTGATTGCCTGGATGACGCTCATCTTCATCGCGTCGTCCGATCCCGAGTCGGGTCCACGCGGGTCGCGGCTGTTGGGTCCGATCCTTTACTGGCTCATCCCCGATCTGGCCCCCGCCACCTTCGAACGCATCGGCCTGGTGATCCGCAAACTGATCCATTTCGGCACCTACGGAATCCTCGCCTCGCTGCTCTGGCGCGCCCTCGCCACCGGCAAACCCACGTCCGGCCAGGGCTCAACCCGCCCCGCCTGGATCGCCCTAACCGCGGCGGCGATCTACGCGGTCACCGACGAACTGCATCAGTCGTTCGTCCCCTCCCGGGTCGGCTCCGCCTACGACGTGCTGATCGACACCGCGGGCGCCGCCACAGCGCTGCTTCTCATCCAGGAATGGCGCCGCCGGCGCGCGGGAGGATAACCCGATGAAATGGCCGCTCGCCGGAGTGGCGGCCTGGTTCGGTCTCGGAATCGCCCTCGGCGCACTCCTCCCCCCCGATCTGCCCCTGGCCGCCCTCATCGCAGCCACGCTCCTCGGCGGGTTTCTCGCCCTGCCCGAATGGCGCGGCTCCCACCTCGCCCTCGCCTTCTGTCTCGCAGCCGCAGGCGCCTCCCACCTCGCCGGCACCACCCGGCCCCTGCGCCACGACGACCTGCGCCATCGGATCCAGGCCACCGAATCGCTCGCCACCCTGCGCGGGATCCTGGAAAACACACCCGAGGTGCGGATCCGGACACGCGATGGCAAACCCCGGACCAACACACTCGCCGTACTGCGCTGCCAGGCGGTCGACCAAAACAACTCGGAATCCTGGATCCCCGCCTCCGGCCGGGTGCTGATCTCCTCCCCGTTCGTGCCGGCTCCCGATTTTCGCGCCGGAGCCGGTATCGAAATCTCGGGAGTGCTCCGACAACCCCGGGGACCCCAGGCTCCCGGCACCTTCGACCATGCCCGCTACCTCCACTGGCAGGGAATCGAGTTCGAACTGAGGAGCAGCGAACCCGGCGACTGGCGGTTCGCCCCGGGAGGAACGCGGCCCGATCCCGACTGGAAGGAACGCTTCCAGCAACGATCCCGCGAAATCCTCTCCCTCGGACTGCCCGTGGAGGACGAAGCAACCCAGTTGCTCTGGGCCATGACGCTGGGATGGAAGACCGCCCTCACACCCGAGGTCGACGAAGCCTTCATGCGAAGCGGAACGCTTCATGTGTTCGCCATCAGCGGACTCCACATCGCCCTGGTCGCCGGCATCGTCGGCCATGTCCTGCGCCTGCTGCTCGTTCCCCGCCAGGCCACCGGCCTGCTGGTGATCCTGATCTGCTGGGCCTACACCCTGGCCACCGGCGGACAACCCTCCGCCATCCGCTCCACCCTGATGACCACCTTCGTCGTCGGGGGCATGCTGCTCACCCGCCCTTCAAACATCCTAAACTCCCTCGCCGCCGCCGCCGTCGCCGTCCTGCTCTGGGACCCCCGCCAACTCTTCCAGGCCGGCTTCCAACTGTCCTTCGCCGTCGTCGCTGTCCTCGGCCTGCTCGCCCGCCCTCTCCAGGAGCGGCTGGCGCGCCTGGCCGCCTGGGACCCCATGCTCGCCGAATCCGCCGTGCCCGCCTGGCGCCGCGCCTTCGCCTCGGCGTGGTCTCTCGTCTCCGCCAACCTCGCCGTCGCCACCACCGCCTGGCTCGGCTCTCTCCCGCTCACCGCCACCCACTTCCATCTCATCTCGTTCTCCGGCCTCGTCGCCAACCTCGCCGTCGTGCCCCTCAGCTCCATGGCACTCGCCGGAAATCTCGCCTCACTCGCCACCGGCACCTGGGCCCCAGGCCTCGCGGACCTCTTCAACCACGCCTCCTGGTTCTTCATGCACGGCATGCTGGCCATCGGCCGTTGGGCCGCCGACCTCCCCCACGGTTGCCGTCATGTCGCCTCCCCACCCGCCGCCGCCATCGCCCTCGGGTACCTCCTGCTCACCGCCACCGGACTCGGCTGGTGGCGGATGCCGCACCGACGCCGCTTCGCCGGGTTCACCAGCCTCGCCCTCGCTGCCCTCGCCCTCCTCCAAATCTACCGCAACCCGCACCCACTCCGGCTCGTCATCCTGCCGCTCTCCGGCGGACACGCCGTCTGGATCCACAACCACAACCACAACGGCCCCGTGCTCATCGACACCGGCGACCGCCTGAGCGCCGAAATCGTCACCGCACCGTTTCTCCGCGCCCAGGGAGTCAACACACTCGCGGCCGTCGCGCTCACACACGGGGACGTCCGGCACACTGGCGGCGCCGGTTTCCTCGCGGAACGGTTCCCCACCCGGCGTCTCTGGCTGCCTCCCGTCTCCTTCCGCTCCTCCGCGCACCGCACCGCCCTCGAGGATTGCACCCGGAACGGCTGGCCGCCCGCCACCTCACCCGAATCGCCTCCCGTTCCCCCAGGCTGGCGGCGACTCCACCCCATCGAAGGCGACCGCTATTCCCGCGCCGACGACGCCTGCCAGGTGCTCGAACGGACCGGGAACGGTACCCGCATCCTTTTCCTCGCCGACCTGGACCGCGCCGGCCAGGCACGCCTGATCCAACGTCATCCGGATCTGCGCACCGACGTCCTGATCCTCGCCCCGCCGGCCTCCGGATCGCCGCCCGACACGGCCCTGCTCGCCCAGCTTCAACCGCGTCTCGTCGTCGTGGCCGACTCCCCCTTCCCCACCACCGCCCGCGCGAAGCCCGAGTACCGCAATGCATTCGTGGGCCAGCCCTTTCAAACCTGGTTCACGGGGGACACCGGCAGTCTCGATCTGCGTTGGAACCGACACGATTGGCTGATCCTCGACGCCCAGGGCCATCCGTTGCCCACGCATTGATGGCCGTCCCTCCGATCGCCGGGCGACATCACCCCGGTCACCCAGGTCGATGGAGTCGACCATTCCGAGGGTTCCCCGGCGGCCTCCCACACACGCACTTTCCAATGCACGCGCTCCGAGGTTCCCAGCGGCCTGCCCCCATAGGAAATGTGAACGGTCTCGCTCGACGCCACCCGGCCGCTGTCCCAGAGATCCCTCGCCCCGCGCTGCAACGTCTCCGGTGTCGCGGCCACCAGGACCTGCCAGGCCGTCTGTCGCGCTCCGCGCACTCCCGACTCCAGCCGCCAGGAAAGCTCCGGCCTGGGTTCATCCAAACCACAAGGTTCCACCACGCCCTCGCACCGCAGATCCACTGGCTGCAAATGGGACGCCGCCTGCGTGCAAGCCCCGGAAACAAGGAATGCCAGCAAGGCAACCCCCACAGCCCCGAACCTCAGAGCCCGTCTGAAAAGTCAGTGGGGATCCTGTTTTCGCGGAAAAGGCCGGATGGCGAGGCGTGACGAAGCCAGCCGGCCTTTTCCGCGAAAACCCTCCGGGCGGCGGTTCTTTTGGGCGTGCTCTTCGTTGGCTCGGCCGTTACAGCCCGCTACGGGGATGCGCCGGCCTCGCCGCCTCGATCACGCCCAAAATCCCTCGCCGCAGGACCCCACTCACTTTTCAGACGGGCTCTCAGGTGCAATCCGCACCTGGCACCCTCGTGGCCCGGCCCTGTGGCTCCCCAGGGTTGTTTCATGGGAAGCAGGGTGTCCGACGACCCAGGGACCGGCAGCCGGGAAGTGGCCAACAGGATTCGTACCAGGCAGTGCACGCTTTCCAGCCCCTCCGCCTGGACGTTATTGTCCTCCCAGTCATGCAACTCCCACCCGCCCTTCGTCACGCCCTTCACCTCCCCGCCCTCGTCACCGTGGCCGCCGTGCTCGCCGGCTGCGCCGAATGCACCCAGGTCATCCTCGGCAAGGGGGATCTCTCCAATGTCCGCCCGCCCCACGGGGATTGGCGCACCGCCAGCGATGTCCGGCTCGATCCCACCAACCCCGCCCGCCTCGAACCGACTGCCGGCCGCGGCGTGATCTACAACGGCGACGGAAAAACCCTCGATATCTTCACCACCGCCGAATACGCCGACCTCCGCGTCTCCTACGAATTCAACGTGCCCAAGGGCTCCAACTCCGGCGTCTATTTCATGGGCCGCTACGAGATCCAGATCTTCGACAGCTACGGCGTGAAGGAACCGAAATCCTCCGACTGCGGCGGGATCTACGAACGCTGGGCCAACAACCGCGGCTTCGAAGGGCACGCCCCCCGCGTCAACGCCTCCAAACCCCCGGGCGAATGGCAGAAATGCGAAGTCACCTTCCGCGCCCCGCGCTTCGACAAAACCGGTAAGAAGGTCGAAAACGCGCTCTTCAAAAAAGTCGTGCTCAACGGCCAGCTGATCCACGAGAACGTCGAAGTGACCGGCCCCACCCGGGCCTCCCATTTCGAGGATGAACAACCCGCCGGCCCCCTCATGGCCCAGGGCGATCACGGCCCCGTCGCCTTCCGCAACGTGAAGATCACCCCGCTCCACCTGCCTTGATCCAACCCGCTCTCAAGGGCGCTCATCGAGCGCCTGGCCGAGCCGCTTCAATCCTTCGACAAACACTTCCTCCGTCGTCCCAAACCCGACCCGAAACGCGTCCGGGACACCAAAAAAGTGACCCGGCGCGACCGTGGTCTCATACCGGGCCCGCAACAGCTCCGCCAGGGGTTCGACCCGGCCCGATATCAGCCTCGGAAAAGTGACCGTTCCGAAGGGCACCGGAACACTGTCGAGATCCGCAGCGCGTCCCGCCAGGAACGCGTTCCAACGAGCACGATTGGCATCCAGCGTCCGACGGGCGCGCTCCCGAAGCACCGGCAGGTGATCCACCGCAATCACACTCATGCGCTCCGCCGCATGGGCCGGTATGACCCCGAAAAGATCGTTCAACCGCCACAGGCGCTCGGCGAGCCCCGGGGACGCCACGACCCACCCACAACGCAGTCCGCTCATGCCATAAACCTTCGTCAGGCTGCTCGTGGTCAGCACGTGATCCCCCAGCAACGCCGCGGTCCGCTGCGGCCGGTCAAACAAGGCATCGAGATAAACCTCGTCCACCAGCAGGCGCGCCCCCGCCTCCGCCGCCAGACCCGCTATCTCCCGCATCATCGAATCCTCAATCAGAGCACTGGTCGGATTGTGGAGATTGGTCAGGACAATCAATCGTGTCTTCGTCGTGATCGCCGCACGCAAGGCCTGAAGATCGGGCAAGAACCCATCCTCGCGCCGGCGCGGAAACCGCCGGACCACCGCCCCGAGATAACGCACCGCATCCACCAGCAGCTCGTAGGTGGGCTCCTCGATCAACACCTCGTCCCCGCGCTCCAGGCAGACAGCCATCGCGATATGGTTCGCCATCGACGTGCCCGCCGCATGGACGATCCGGTCGGCACCCACCCCGAGCAACCGGGATAATCCCTCCAGCAGCGGCGGCCAGCCGTAGTAGCTCGGCCCACTGATCTCCAGAT
>CAYZAE010000011.1:63759-67835 GCA_964476125.1 uncultured Verrucomicrobiota bacterium
AATCCCTCCAGCAGCGGCGGCCAGCCGTAGTAGCTCGGCCCACTGATCTCCAGATCCTCCAAACGGATCGGCAAATCCCGCAGCGTCACCGCGGGAACACCACTCACCGCGAGATTGAAGCGCGCCGCCTGGCGCAGCTTCGCCCAATGCATGTAGACCGAACTTTCGTGGGGTCGGATCGATTCGTTCATGGGAAATCCTTCAACGTCGCCGCGTCCACCAGGCGTACACCGGAACCCCGGCCGCCAGTATCCCCAGTCCCTTCAAACTGTCCGCCGGCTGCTTGAACACCAGGTTCCCCACCACCAGCCAGCAGATCGCGATGAAGAACACCGTCGTGAACGGATGCCACGGAATCCAAAACGACGGCTTCGGTCCCGTCCCAGCCCGAAACCGGAACACGCACACCGCCGCCAGGCCGTAGAACACGAAATCCACCGAGACGACATAATTCAAAATGCGCTCGTACTGGCCCGACCACGCGATCGCCGACGCCACCACGCCCTGCAGCACCACCGCCGCCACCGGCGCACCCGTCGCCGGATGCAGCTTGCCCAGGATCCGGAAAAACAAACCGTCCCGCGCCATCGCAAAATAAACCCGCGGGGTCGTCAGCATGCCCTGGCTCAGGAATCCGAACGTGGACACCACGATGCCCACCGCGAGGAACTGCCCGCCCCGCTCCCCGAAGGCCCGCACCATCACATCCGAGGCCGGCGTCTTCGTCGCAGCCAGTCCTTCCGGCCCCAACACCGCCAGGCACACACCGTTCACCGCCAGATACAGGGTGATCACCGCCGCGATTCCCAGGATCAGGGCGCGCGGAAGCGTCCGTTGTGGATCGCGAACTTCCCCCGCCAGAAAACACGCCGTCTGCCAGCCGCCGTAGGCGAAAAGGACCGGCACCATCGCCGCACCAAAGTCCGAAAGACTCACCGTGGAAGCTCCGGGCCTGACTGCCGTCGGGGCTGCAAAACCAGCCCACAGAAAACCGCAAACCACCAGCGCCGCGATGGCCACTGCCTTCAGCACCGTGAACAGACTCTGGGTCGAGGCCCCCGCACGGACCCCGAAACAATTCACCCCCGTCAACAGTGCCAGCGCACCAATCGCCAACGCACGCTCCTGTCCCTCCCATCCCATCAATCCCGCCGCATACCGCGCGAAGGTCACCGCCACCGCCGCCATGCCACCGCTCTGAATGACCCACAACAATCCCCACCCGTACAGAAACGCCACCAGGGGATGAAAAGCCTCGTGAAAATACGCGTACTGACCTCCCGGCGCCGGACGCGAGGAACCCAGCTCCGCATAAATCCACGCCCCCACCAAAGCCACCAGGCCCCCCAAAAACCAGGCCCCGAGAATCAGCCACGGCGTCGAAACAATCCGCGCCACCGCCGCCGGATTCATGAAAATACCCGCCCCCACAATCCCGCCCACCACCGCCGTCGTGGCATCGAACAAACCGATGCGTCGCTCCAGCCCGGCCCCCTGCGCGCTGGGCGGCATCGAACTCACGCAGCCACCCCACCGCGCTTGATCTCCCGCAATCGCTTCGCCTCCGGCCGCACCTTGTACGCCTCATCCAAGGGATAGCACCCGCTCGGCAAACCGTTCCGCGGCGCCGTCGTGCAATCCGAGAAAGTCCGGCAAATCAACCGCGGTTGCATGACTCCCTTCCCCAGCGTGTCCGCCGGTAATTCCGGATAACTCAACACCATCCGACCCACCCCCACGAGATCCGTCCACCCCCCGCGCACCGCCGCCTGCGCCACATGCGGCAAATACTCCTGAAGATAGGAATACGCCGTGCCAATCACCGCCGGCACACCCCCCCCTGACTTCCCCAACTCCTGCAGCCCCGCCCGCACCGACCGGGTCGCCGCCATCTGGCGCGCCACCCCCACCAGCGGATCCTCCGGCGGCTGGTAACCGTCACTCGGCGGATACGCCGCCGGCCGCTGGATGTGCGGATTGTAGTACGGCGATCCGGCACTGAGATTCAAAAGCTTCACCCCCAGCTCGCCACACAACGCCGCGAAACGATGGGTCTCGTCCAGGTCCGGCTCCACCGGATTCCCAGGGTTCACCCCGAAACCGTACCGGTACGGAAGGCAGCCAGAATAATCCGCCGGAATGCCCGGACCCGGCCGCCCCGGTTCCGACATCGCCGGGTCGGGTCGGAACGGCACGAAATCAAACGCACTCAACCGCACCCCCAGATCGATCGGATTGCCATCCGCACGAATCGCCCCCACCAGACTCCGCAACATGCGCGTGCGGTTCTCAAAGCTGCCCCCGTAACGGCCCGGCCGAACATGCGCCCCCAGCAACTCATGGAGCAGGTAACCATGGCAGTGCTTCAAATCCACGAAGTCCGCCCCCGCCTCGAGCGCCACCCGCGCCGCCTTCACATAATCCCCGATGAGATCATCGAGCTCATCATCCGTGAACACCTGGTCATCCCGCGTCACCGCAAACCGGGCGTCCAGAATCGGATGACGATACGCCACCCGCGGCTCGAACCGCTTGGGATCCGTCGGTCGGCAAAACCGACCCGAGTGCGTCAGCTGAAATCCCACCACCAGATCCTCCGCCGTCCCGTGGCGCTCGCGATGCGCCCGCACCAGTTCCTCCCGCAATGACGCCAAGGCCCCCGTGTGCCGCGGATCCAGAATCAGCTGATTCGGATTCGCCCGCCCATCCGGCCGCACCGCCATCGCTTCCCCCCCGAAAATCAACTTCGCCCCGCTCTCCCCAAACCGCCTCCAGCGCCGCCTCACATCCTCCGTCGGCGCCCCATCCGTCCCCGCATCCCAACCTTCCATGGGATGAATGCACCACCGGTTGCCGAGGACCTTGCCGTTGATGGTCACGCCCGACACCGGCGACGCCAGGGGGGAGTCGGAACTGACCAGGATCGCGTCATCGCAGGGAAGGTCCAACCCCAGGGAGCGTGCATGGGCCTGGAATTCGCCGACCGATTTAAGCGCGGGAATGCGTACGAGCTTCACGGTTTTTCCCAGTCTTGCGAACCCGCCCCCGATCGGGAAGTCATCAGTTCAATCCGATGGGCTGCCTGCCCACGAAACCATCACCGACCGAACCTCAGCCGAATCCGACTCTCACGCTGCCCGCCCCTTGGCACATCCGCACCAAACAGGGAGAAATACAGGGAACGGTGCCCCTCTGTTTGATGAGGCATCAGGATCGCGAAACAACCCTCCGGATCCGCGGTGAACACGGCCTCCAGCCCCGAAACCGGATCCCGCCGCGTCGCCATCGCCCTCGAACCAAAGGCCCTTCGCGCAACCCACTCCACCGGATTCGGTTCCAACCGCCATCGACCGTCCCGCACCACCTCAAGCGCCTTTTCGTCCCGCGGAAAAACCTGCCATTCACCCTGCTCCCGCCCCGCCTCAAGCCATGCCGACGCTTCATTCCCCACCCCGGGACCTGGAACCGTCCCCAATCCCGCGTTCGTGAACGCACCCGAAAAGTACGACGCCACAAAGGTCTCGAACGCCGGCAACTCCTCCAGAGCCCGCACCGCGGTCACCATCTCGACCGTCCATGGATCGACCCACCGATACGTGGCCGAAATCTCGAAAGGCCGGCCCGCCGCTGCCGGCCAGGACACCTTCACCGCACCGTCCGCCGTCCGCTCCGCCTTACTCGGCCAGTCCCAGGCCCCTGCCCCGTAACGCTTTCCGCGCGTGAAAACCCGATATTGGGAAAGCAGCCCCTGACTGTCATCGAGCCGGATCCCGGTCCGACGGTGAACCACCTGTTGCAGCCCCAACGACTTGCCGTTCGCATGCAGCCACCCGCGAACCTCCCCGGTATCGAACCGGAACCCTCCTCCCCCGGCGTCCTGAAAGCTTAACTCTCCGCCGGCCGCCCTCGCCTTGCCCCCCGTCCACGCCCCCAGACCAAACACCAGGACTCCAACAATCCGCGCCAGCCTAAGCGAAAGCTTCATGGAATGGCCAAACCTTGCCATGTCCCCCCACTCCTTATCGAGCTCAGCATGTGCAGGAGCGCATCTCTGACTTACGGGTTGGCGAGGAACT
>CAYZAE010000012.1:0-66304 GCA_964476125.1 uncultured Verrucomicrobiota bacterium
GGGTCCATGAGACCACCGTCAGCCGGGCCGTGGCGGGCAAATTCATGGAGACGCCCCAGGGCCTGATCGAGATGCGGGCGCTGTTCACCAGCGGGGTGGCGACCTCCGACGGCGGAGCCGTGGCGAGCACCGGGGTGAAGGAATTGATCGGGACCATGGTGCAGGATGAGGATCCCTCGGCTCCTCTCACCGACGACCAGATCGAGGCGCTGCTCAAGGCGAAGGGCATCAAGATCGCCCGCCGTACCGTGGCCAAGTATCGCAACGAAATGAAGATCCTGCCGGTCGCGATGCGACGCAATCACCGGCATTCCTGAGCCGCAACTTCAACTAGTTGACGCTTGACGCTTCTTTCGACCACTACCTAGCTTCTTCCCATCTTGGCAAACTGGCTGGTCCACCAGCGAGAAAGTCGGTTAGCAGCCGACTTTTTTGTTCCCCGGATGGGCCGTCGGTCGACGAAATATGAACGCGGAATTGCTGGCAGTTCTGGAATATTGGGAGCGGGAAAAGGGCATCAGCCGCGATGTCCTCGTGCGGGCTGTTGAAGAGGCCCTCGTTTCCGCGGCACGGCGCGCCATCGGACCGGCGCGCGACCTGAGGTGTAGCATCGATGCAAAGACTGGAGCCATCAAGGCCTTCGCCCGCCTGATTGTCAGCGACAAGATCATCTCCAAACACGACCAGATCGCCGTGGCCGAGGCCCGGAAACTGAAGGCCGACGCCCAGATCGGCGACGAGGTCGAGGTCGAGGTCACTCCCGCCGATTTCGGCCGCATCGCCGCGCAGAACGCCCGGCAGGCCGTCATGCAGCAGCTCCGCAAAGCGGAGAAACAACTCATCCTTGAGGAGTTCAAGGATCGCGTCGGCGATATCGTCAGCGGCGTCGTCCGCCGCTTCGAACGCTCCGATGTGGTCGTGGATCTCGGCCGCTACGAAGCCCTGCTCCCCAACCGGGAACGGGTGCCGACCGAGGAATACCAGGCCGGCGAACGCGTCCGCGCCTTCGTCAAGGCGGTCGAAACCACCGCCCACGGCCCGGAGATCATTCTCAGCCGCGCCGATCCCATGTTCGTCATCAAGCTGTTCCAGCTTGAGGTGGCGGAAATCTCGGACGGCACCATCGAGGTCAAGGCCATCGCCCGCGAACCGGGCTATCGCACCAAACTCGCCGTCCATTCCCGCGATCCCAAGGTGGATCCGGTCGGAGCCTGCGTCGGACTCCGCGGCCAGCGCGTGAAAAACATCGTGCGTGAGCTGAACAACGAAAAGGTCGACATCATCCCGTGGTCCCCGGACATCCGGACCTACGTGAACGCCGCCCTGGCTCCGGCCAAACTCAAGGCTTTCGAAGTCGATGAAGCAGGGAAACGCATCAAGATCCTGGTCTCGAACGACCAGCTCTCCCTCGCCATCGGCCGTCGCGGGCAAAACGCCCGTCTCACCTCCAAACTGACCGGCTGGTACGTCGACATCGAGGAGGAGACCATCGCCCCTGAACTCGGATTCGAGGAAAAGGTGGCTGAGGCGATTCATGATCTGGCGGGTATTTCGGGCATCACTGAAACCCAGGCCCGTGCCCTGGTCCTCATGGGATTCCATTCCTTTGATGACCTGGCCCAGGCCGAGGTTGATGACCTGCAGGCCAATCCAGAGATCGGCGACCAGGCCGTCGCCGTTCTTGCCGCTGTCCAAGCCGAGGCTCTGCGTCGGCGTGGCGGCGGTTCGTCGGGTTCTTCGGAAGCCTCCTGACCTGGGGAGCGGGCCATCGGGCAGGTCCCGAGGGTCGACGTTGGCGCCGGTTCATTTTGATTTTCTATGCCCGTTCGCATCTACGACATCGCCCGAAAACTCGGCGTGGAGAGCAAGGTAGTGCTCTCCAAGGCCAAGGAGTTGGGCATCTCTCACGCCAAGGTGGCTTCCAGCACGCTCGACAAGATTACTGCCGAGTATCTGGAGGTGAATCTGGCGCCGGCGCGGGCCGCCTCCGACGTCCCCGCCCCCGAAACGCCAGCCACCCACGCCCATCCGCCTGTCGAGGATGCCAGCCACGAGGCTCACGAGACGTCTCATCCCGAACCCGCCCCGGCCCCAACGCCTGGCCCGGTCGCGACGACGGCATCCCACTCCCACGTCGAGCCCACCCCGCCGGCCGCACCCGCCCCGGTTGCATCCGCCGCATCCGCTCCGGCGCACTCGGCACCCTCCGCCCCGGTCAGGACCGCCCCGCCCGTAGTCGCCCCGGCCCATGCCGAGGCTCCGGTTCCGCCACCCACCCCCGCTCCAACGCCAGCCCCGGCTCCGGCTCCAGTTCCGGCCGCGCCCTCCGTCAGCCCGGTTTCCTCCGTTACGACGCCAGTCGCCACCGCTCCAGCCGGCGCGCCTGTTCCCGTTCCCGCTGTCGAGAGTCCCGTGGTGGCCTCACCCGCACCTTCCGTCGCGTCGGCGGCGCCCTCCGCGGCTCCCGCTCCTGTGGCCATGGAACCCGTCCGACCCCACGCTGAAGCCGCCCCCGCGGCTCCGGCATCGGCTCCCGCCGCCCCGGTCGTGGAGGCTTCCGCCCCGGCGGCAGGCGTGCCGCTCGCCCGTCCCGCGACCGACGCTCCCTCCGTTCCCAAGGCGGCAGGGTCGTCCGCACCCGCACCCGCACCCACCCCCGTTCCCGCGGCTGCCCCGGCACCCGGGCCTGCGTCCGTGCCAGCACCTGCACCTTCACCCGCGCCCACCCCGGCTTCGAGTCCGACCCCGACCTCTGGAACGGCGGTCCCACCGGCGGCGCCTGCCGCTCCTTCCACACCCGCGGTTCCACCCCGTTCTCCCGGGCTTGGCGAACTGGTGGGGCGCATCGAACTTCCGTTCCGCAACCGGCCCGGTGGCCGGCCGCCAACGCCTCCGACACCTCCCCCGCCGCCGCCGCAACAGAGGCGGCCCGAGCCGCCTCCCGGACGTCGGCCCGAGATGCCGCCGCGGGGTCGTCCGCCCGGCTTCACGGCCGCTGGCGGCCGTCCTTATGGTCAGGGCGGTGGTGCCGGACGTCCGCCGATAGGGCAGGGCCCGGGTCGCCCCGGCATGGCGGGTGGGCCGCCTGGACGCATGGGGCCCGGTCAGCCACCCGCGCCTGCGGGTCGCCCGGGTGGGCCTCCCGGCAAACAGCCGGCGCTCCCGGATTACGTGGCGCCCGCCGATGGGAAGGTGATCTCGCTCAAGCCGCCGATCATCGTACGCGATCTCGCGGAGAAGATGGGCATCAAGGCGTACCGGCTTCTCCATGACCTCATGGAGCTCGGCGTTTTCGCGAACCTGAACCAGTCGGTCGACGAGAAGGTCGCCCAGTTCATCGCGGCCCGGCACGGGTTCCGTTTCGAAGTGGAACGGCGTGAAAAGGGCGCCGGCCAGGTTCATGCGCCGGTCAAGAAGGTCGAACTGGACGTCGATGACGCGCCGGAGCAGCTGAAACTGCGTCCGCCCGTGATCACGATCATGGGTCACGTCGACCATGGCAAAACGACGCTGCTGGATGTCATCCGCAAGTCGGACGTTGCCGCCCGGGAAGCCGGCGGGATCACCCAGCACATCGGGGCCTACACCATCCAGGTGCCGCATCCGGAAAAACCGGCCGAGCTGCAGCAGCTCACGTTCCTGGATACTCCCGGTCACGCTGCGTTCAGCGCCATGCGCGCCCGCGGTGCCAATGTCACCGACATCGTCATTCTGGTCGTTGCGGCCAGCGAAGGCGTGATGCCGCAGACGATCGAGGCGCTCAACCACGCCAAGGCCGCCAAGGTTCCGATCATGGTCGCGGTCAACAAGTGCGACCTGCCTGCGGCGAATCCCCTGCGCACCCGGCAGATGCTTCAGGAGCACGGGCTGGTTCCCGAGGAATGGGGCGGTGAAACGATCTTCGTCGATGTTTCCGCCAGCACCAAGGCGGGGATCGACCAGCTGCTCGCCTTGCTGGTGCTCCAGGCCGACGTCATGGAGCTCAAGGCGAACCCCACCCGGCGCGCCAAGGGCAACGTGATCGAGTCCGGTCTCGAACCCGGCGGCCCGACCGCCACGGTCCTGGTCCGGAAAGGCACACTCCGCCTGGGCGACGTGGTCATTTGCGGACAGTATTACGGCCGCACCCGCGCCCTCATCAGCGAGGAAGGTCACCGTCTCAAGGAGGCCGGACCCTCGGTTGCCGTGAAGGTTCTCGGTCTCAACGGCGTTCCCGAGGCCGGTCTCGAATTCAGTGTGGTCGAGAACGAAAAGACCGCCCGGAATCTCGCCGAGGAACGCGAACTCGAAGCCAAGGCCGCCGGCTGGGAACGCGGTCCCCGCGTCACGCTCGACAACTTCTTCAAGGTCATCGAGCAGCAGTCCGCCAAGAGCCTCAAGCTCATCGTCAAGGGCGACACCCAGGGCTCCGTCGAGGCCATCGTCGAAGCACTCAAGAAAATCGAGAGCACCAAGGTCAGCCTCGAAATCGTCCACAGCGCCGTCGGCACCATCACCGAGAGCGACGTGCTGCTCGCCGCCTCCGCCAAGGGCATCATCGTCGGCTTCCACACCCGCCTCGACAACGGGGTGCCCGCCGCCGCCAAACGCGAGGGCGTTCAGATCAAGCAATACGAGATCATCTACGAACTCATCGACGAAGTCCGGGCCGCCATGGCCGGACTGCTCGATCCCGAGCTCAAGGAAATCACCCTCGGTGCTGCCGAGGTCCGGCAGATCTTCGATCTCTCCAAGGGCGGCCGTGTGGCCGGTTGCATGGTCCTCAACGGCCGCATCATCAAGGGCAAGGCCCGCGTCGTGCGCCGCAAGGAAGTCATTCACGACGGCATTCTCGGCACTCTCCGACGGTATCAGGACGAGGTGGCCGAAGTCCGTTCCGGCCTCGAGTGCGGCATCCGCGTCTCGAGCTTTGATGACTTCCAGACCGGGGATCTCATCGAGAGCTATTCCGTCGAGAAGGTCGCCCAGCAGCTCTGAGCCATCCGGCGATGCACCGCGTCCGCTACGAACGGGTACGCGAGCTCCTGAAACGGGAGCTCGGAGAAATCATCCGCCGCGAAATCCCCATCGCGGTGGGTGGCGTCATCTGCGTCAACGACGTCGGCCTGGCCGGCGATATGCAATCCGCGAAGGTGTTCGTGAGCATCGTCGGCACGGAGGAACAGAGGAAGGTCGGGGAGGAACTCCTCCGCACCCAGGTCATCGCCATCCAGAACCAGCTCGGACATGCCGTCGTCCTGCGCTACACGCCGCATCTGAAGTTCATCGTGGATGATTCAATCGCCCGCGGCGACAAGGTGCTCCAGATTCTCGACGAGCTGGACCAGGGACCGGGGCCGACGACATGAGCGCGGCCAACGATACCATCGCCCAGATCCTCAGCACGCTTCGCCAGGCCAGTTCGGTGTGCGTGGTGGGGCATGTGCGACCGGACGGCGATTGCGCCGGCTCCCAGCTCGGGCTGGGCATGGCGCTGCGCAATGCGGGCAAGAAGGTGACGGTCTGGAACGAGGATTCGATCCCGCGAAAACTGGCCTTCCTCGATCCGGAGGGCCTGTTCGAAAAGCCGGTCCCGGGGCGCACCTTCGAATGCGTGGTGGCCACGGACGCCGCGAGTTTCGAGCGGCTCGGAGCCACCGGCAAATGCATCGGCGACCGCAAGGTCCTGCTGAACATCGACCATCACGAGAGCAACACGCAGTACGCCGACCTCAACTGGGTCGTCCCCGACGTGCCCTCGACCGGCGAGCTGGTTTTCGAGCTTCTCAAACGCGCCCGGTGGCCCGTCACGGCCCCGATTGCGGACTGCCTGTTCGCGGCGATTTCCACCGACACCGGATCCTTCCGCTATTCCACCACCGTTCCCGCGACGTTCCGTGCGGCGGCCGAGTTGGTGGAGCAGGGGGCCGATCTCGGGAGGATCGGGCACTTCGTCTACGATTCCCATCCGATGTCCCGGTTCCGGCTCCTGCGGCATGTCTACCGCCAGTGCCGGCTCACCCATGACGATCGCATCGCCTACTTCTGGCTGCGCCCCGGCGACTACGGTCGCGCTGGCGCCGAGCGCGAGGAAAGCGAAGGTCTCATCGACCACGTCCGGTCCATCGAACCGGTGATCGTGGCCTGCGTCTTCGAGCAAACCCCGGACGGCCAGGTCCGGATCAGTCTTCGTTCCAAGAGTGAGCGGGTCGATGTGAACGTCATCGCGCAGCAGTTCGGCGGCGGCGGTCACCGGGCCGCGGCCGGCGCACGGATTGCCGGCACACCGTTGGCGGTGCAGCGACGCGTCCTGCGCGCTCTCCGACGTGCCATCGATGCGGCCGCTCCTTCCAGATCCTGATGCTCCCCACCCAGTTACCCGGCGACGGCGCGTTGCTCGTCGACAAACCCTCCGGATGGACGTCGCATGACGTCGTCGACAAAATGCGCCGACATCTTGGCATCAAGAAGGTCGGGCATTGTGGCACCCTGGACCCGATGGCCACCGGGTTGCTGGTCCTGCTGCTCGGCAAGGCCACCAAGCTTTCCGACCAGTTGATGGCCTCGGACAAGGTTTACTCGGGCCGGATCCGGCTGGGGGAGACGACGGCCTCCTACGATGCGGACGGCGAATTGGTGGCGTCGCTGCCGGTGCCCCCGCTGACGCTTGAGGATTTGAACGAGACGGCGGCCACCTTCATCGGCGACCTGATGCAGACGCCGCCCATGGTTTCGGCCGTGAAGATCAAGGGCGTGCCCCTCTACCGGATGGCGCGCAAGGGCGTTGAAGTGGAGCGGGAGGCCCGGCTGGTTCACGTCTACAATTTCCGCTTCACCCACTACGCGGAGCCGGAGGGGGACTTCCGGCTGGCGTGCACGAAGGGGACGTACGTTCGTTCCATCGCCCATGAACTGGGGGAAAAGGTCGGTTGCGGAGCCCATCTGTCGGCCCTGCGCCGCCTTGATTCCGGCCGGTTCAGCGTGAACGAAGCCACGCCGCTGGAACAGTTGCTGACCCAGGAACCTGGGGACATTCTCTCCCGACTCGTTCCGTTCGTGAAACTGCTGGCGGCATGAAGATCCTCTCGGAGGCCGGGCTTCCCGGCATGGCCCAGGGCCCCGCGTGCCTCGCCATCGGGGTCTTCGATGGCGTGCATCTCGGTCACCGGGCGGTGATCCGTCAGACGCTTTCCGAAGCCCGTCGCAGGGGAGGGGCCGCGGTCGCCATCACCTTCGACCGGCACCCTGCCGCCATCGTGGCTCCCGACCGCAAACCGCCACTTCTCTGCCCGGTCTGGAGGAAGCTCGAGGCGCTCGCCCAGCTCGGACTCGATGCCACCGTGGTTTACGCCTTCGACGAATCCTTCTCCCGCCAGTCGGCGGCCCAGTTCGTGGATCGGCTCAGAACCGGGTTTGGCGTTCTGGGTAGCGTGACCGTCGGAGCCTCCTTCGTCTTCGGTCACGGAAGGACCGGCAATCTCGACGAATTGGGGCGCCTGGGCGCCTGCCATGGATTCGAAGTGCACGGGCTGCCACCGGTGGAAATCTCGGGCGAAGTGGTGAGCAGCACCCGCCTGCGCGAACTGGTCGCCAATGGCGAATTCGACCGCGCGGCGACGCTTCTCGGACGTCGGCACACCCTCGCCGGCGAGGTGATCCAAGGCGACCGATTGGGGCGCAAGCTGGGGTTTCCCACAGCCAACGTCGATGTCGACGGTTTGGTTCTCCCCCCCCAGGGCGTTTATGCCGGATACGCGATGTGGGAAGGCTGCCGGATTCCCGCGGCTGTGAACATCGGCCGCCGGCCAACCCTCGATGGATCCATCTCCGCCATCCGGGTGGAGGCGCATCTGCCTGGTTTCGAGGGGGACCTCTACGGTCGACGGATGGAACTCGACCTCCACACCCGACTCCGGCCCGAACAGAAATTCCCCTCCCTCGAAGCCCTGGTGGAACAGATCGGCCGCGATGTCGCGGCTGTGCGGGTGTGGTCGGGGAATTAGGGAGTTGCCATGAGTTCGCACGCTTCTATAGTCGCCAGCATGAAACGTTTCCGCGGCTCCGCGGCCGCAGCCATTCTGGTTCTGGCGGCGACCGTCGTTGGCTGCGGGGGAGTCAAGGGCAGCCACTCCGTGTCCCCGGCCTCCATGTTCATGCCCGGACTCATGAAGAACGATACGCCGCGCCCGGTTCAACCCGGTCAGGCGACGCCGCCGGTCCGCAAACCCGACGACCGCAGCCTCCCGAGTTAAGACCCTTTCCCATGCGTTTCCCCCTCGCCCTGACGCTCAAGATCACGCGGCACATCATCAAGCACAAGGTCCGGCGGACTCCCAAGTTCGCCATGGTTCTGCAGCTTGAGCCCCTGCACACCTGCAACCTCACGTGCACGGGATGCGGCCGGATCCGCGAGTACTCCACCAGCCTCAAGGACATGGTTCCCCTGGAACAATGTCTGGCGGCGGCCGTCGATTGCGACGCGCCCATGGTCTCAATCTGCGGCGGCGAACCCCTCATCTATCCCAAGATCGAGGAACTGGTCGCCGGCCTCCGCGCGCAGCGCCGCATCATCTACATCTGCACGAATGGCGTGTTCATGCGGAAAAAGATGCGCGACTACCTCGCCGCGCACTACTCCCCCGCGCTTGAACCAAAGCTCCGCCGCCTGGTCGACGAACTGCTGGTCACGGAGAAGGAGGCGGAACAAATCCGGACTGCCGACGCCGCCGCGCGCTCCAAGGTCACCATCGCCCCGTCGCAGTGGATGTACTGGAACGTCCATGTCGACGGACTCGAGTACACGCACGATCTCATCGTCGAACGTGAAGGCGTCTTCAAGGAATGCGTCGCCGCCATCAAGATGGCCAAGATTCTTGGCTATCAGGTCGCCACGAATACCACCGTCTACAAGGAGACCGACGTCCAGGAACTCGAGGACATGTTCAAGTTCCTCTCCCACCTCGATGTCGACGGCCACACGATTTCGCCCGGCTACGACTACGACGCCGCCAAGAAGGACATGATGAAGCGGCTCGGGCGCAAGCCGGAGGATTTCTTCCTCACGCGCGCCATGACGCGTGAGAAGTTCCGCAACATCCAAAGCTGGGGCGAGCGATTCACCATCTTCGGCACACCGGTTTACCAGGAGTTCCTCGCCGGAAAACGGGAATTGACCTGCAGCGCCTGGGCCATTCCCACCTTCAACGTCAAGGGCTGGAAGGCGCCCTGCTACCTGATGACCGACGGTCACTACCCCAGCTACGGGGAGATGCTCGCCAAGGTCGATTGGGAGAAGTACGGGGTGGTCGATGGCGTCGCCCGGGATCCCCGCTGCGAAAACTGCATGGTGCACTGCGGTTACGACCCCAGCGGCGCGCTCGGCACCAACTACCAGCGGGGCGACAACTGGAAGAACTTCAAATACAACTTCGCCGCCCGTCCCAAGCCCTGCCCGGATGGCGCTCAAGTGCACGCCTTCAACGGCGTGACCGTCGGCAAGGGACATCTCGCCGAGGCCAAGGCCACCGTGAACCGGGAACTCGCCGGCGCGAAGTCCGCCTTCGCCAGGGCCGGGAACGGCATCGAAACCGAAGCCAGCTCGGGTTCCTCCGGAGGAGGCTGCTCCTCGGGACCTTCGCACGATGCCGGTCACACCCACGGCAATGGCACCAGCCAAAGGGATGAACTGCTGGCCCGGATCCGTCAGGGCGGCAACGGTCAGGGTCCGGCCTCAAGCTAGCTGTCCGATATCATGAGCTGTCTTTTCCTTTCCCCCCCCAGTTTCGATGGCTTCGACGGCGGAGCAGGGGCGCGATACCAGGCGCGTCGCGAGGTCACCAGCTTCTGGTACCCCACCTGGCTGGCCCAACCGGCCGCCCTCGTGCCCGGCTCCCGCCTGCTCGATTGCCCGCCCCATGATGTCGGCAAGGAGGAATGTCTCCGCATCGCCCGGGATCACGAGCACGTCATCATCCATACCTCCACGCCTTCGCTCAGGAACGACTGCAAGGTGGCTGAGGCCATCAAGGCGCAGCGGCCCGAGACGGTCATCGGATTCGTCGGTGCCCACGCCGCGGTGCTCCCGACCGAAACCCTGAAGGCCTCCCCCTCCATCGATTGGGTGGGCCGCAAGGAGTTTGATTTTACCTGCAAGGAGGTCGCCGAAGGTCGTCCCCTGGCCGGTGTTGCCGGACTGTCCTACCGGGATAAGGAAGGCAAGATCCGCCACAATCCCGAGCGCGAACTGATCCACAACATGGACGAACTGCCGTGGGTGGCGGACGTCTACAAGCGCGATCTGACCATCGAGAAGTACTTCATCGGGTACCTCCAGCATCCCTACGTCAGCCTCTACACAGGACGCGGCTGCCCGGCCCAGTGCACCTTCTGTCTCTGGCCGCAGACCATCGGCGGACACAAATACCGGGTTCGCTCGCCGCAAAATGTCGCCGATGAAATGGCGTACATGAAGAAGACCTTCCCGCAGGTGCGTGAGTTTTTCTTCGACGACGACACCTTCACCGCCAACCTGCCCCGGGCTCGCGAGATCGCGAAGAAGCTTGCCCCGTTGGGGGTGGACTGGAGCTGCAACAGTCGCGCCAACCTCGACTACGACACCATCAAGTCGTTCAAGGATTCCGGGCTCCGGCTGTTCCTGGTCGGTTACGAGTCGGGCAACGACGACATTCTCCAGCGCATCAAGAAGGGCGTCACCATGGACGAGATGCGCCGCTTCACCCGTTCCTGCCACCAGGCGGGCGTTGTGGTTCACGGCACGTTCATCCTGGGGTTGCCGGTCGAAACACCCGCCTCCATCGAGAACACCATCAACTTCGCCAAGGAGTTGGACGTCTTCAGTCTCCAGGTCAGCCTCGCGGCGCCCTACCCGGGCACGGAACTCTACGAGATGGCCCGCCAGAACGGGTGGTTCGCCAAGCGCGACAAGGCAGACATCATCCATACCGATGGCTTCCAGGACTCCTCGCTCGAGTATCCCGGCCTGAACAAGGAGGAGATCTTCGAGGCGGTGGACCGCTTCTACCGGTCCTATTACCTGCGTCCGAAGCCGATCCTGCGCATCATCAAGACGATGCTCGAAGACAAGGATGTGTTCGTCCGCCGCTGCCGCGAGGGTTACGAGTTCTTCAAAAGCCTGCGTCAGCGGAAGGAAACCCTGGCCGCTGCCCGGGCCGCCGCCGCAGCCTGAATCGGATCCCTCCGACAAGCCCCCGGAGTCCCTAGGGCACCGGGGCTACCGATTCCCGCCCGCCCCGCTCAGGGCGGAGCCAGCTTCAGGATGGGTCGGACTCGCGTGAATCCTGTGCGTTGGGCCCCGGCTGCCGGCGTCTGCTGAAACCGCACTTCCACTCCAGCGACACCGTCGTAAACCGGCTTGGGCGTGCCGCTGAGAAAGATCTGCGCCGGATTCGCAGTCCATTGGGAAAGGTCCGGGGAGGTTTCCACCACGAAATCCACCGTGCCACCCGCAAATCGCCGGAAGGTCGTCGCCAGTGCGGGTCTTCCGGAAGGGCGCGCGATCGCCGCCTGCAACCGGGGAAAGACCGTGGCGTCGTTCGGTTTGGTGCTGAAGGCGAACTCGACCCCGTTGTTGAAACCGTCGCCGTCTTCGTCCCCGGTCGGCTGTGGGGCCAGGGAATTAAACCAGAACTGTTCCCAGACGTCGGGCAGTCCGTCGCGATCCGTGTCCGCGGGCACCGCGGCAGCCAGGAGCATCTTCTTCAGGTTGTCGTAGTGCGTTTTTACCCCGAGATCGTGGGAAGTCAGGTTGTCCTTCCCCAACGGCCGGTTGAAGGCGTCGAGAATCAGAACATCCCGGTAAGCGATCCCCCAACTGGCCCAGACCCGGTCCGTCGACGTGTCCTGCAACCAAGGCAGGACATTCATGGTCAGCCCGATGTAAAGATTCAGGCCGGACGACTCGAGGCGATTGAGTCCGATGATCTCGATGTTGAGACCGGGATTGGTCGCAGCGAGGTCCTTGAACAGGGTCTGGAGGTGACCAAACTGGCCACGACAATACCCTCACCCCGCGTCCCCGAAGTAATAGGCCGAAATCTGCAGCCGATAATCCCGCGGCGAGACCATCCGCGTGTAACGGGAGGAGTTCGAATTGGCATCCCGCAGCTGAAAATCCGGCATCGGCTGAGGAACCGCGGTCTGGGCCTGCAACGCCGGGGTGAGCCAAACGCCCAGCCCCGCCAACGCCAGCATCACCGCCAGCCATGTCCGCCCCGGCCGGCTCACCCGGAGCCCCTCCGCGGCCTGGCACATCACCCCCCGGGGCGACCGGTCGGCTCCCGGGGAGATCGTTTCCCAATGGAACTGCGCTGCCATGAACACGTAAATCTAGACCGATGTGCCGTCAGGAATCACCCCATTTTTGGGCACCACCAGAACGCCGTCCCGGATGTAGTACAGGGGATGGTCCAGGTTCTCCGGTTTGCCCAGGGGCGAAAGCTTGCAGTTGGCCCCGATGCGCGCGTTCTTGTCGATGATCGCATTCTCGATGTGCGTGCCCGGCCCGATCCCCACCGGCGGCCGGCCGGCCTCGGTGTTCTGGGCGATGGATTCCGCCGACTCGTAGTAGTCGTTACCCATGACCACCACGCGCCGGAGGCTCGCGTTTTCACCGATCAAACTGCGCACCCCGATCACCGCATGGGAAATCTTGGCGCGGGTGATGATGCAGCCGTCCGACACCACCGCGTGATCAATCTCGGCGCCGTTGATCTTCGAGCCCGGGAGGAAGCGCGGACGCGTGAAAATCGGGCGGACCATGTCGAAGAAATTGAACTTCGGCAGTTCCGAGGTGATGTCGAGGTTCGCCTCGAAGAACGACGCGATGGTCCCGATGTCCTCCCAGTACCCTTGGAACACGTAGGAATAGACCCGCTGCTTGCCGATGGCGCTCGGAATGATGTGTTTGCCGAAATCCGTGAAATCGTTGTCCAAAAGGCGCAGCAGGACCTCCCGGTTGAACACGTAGATGCCCATCGACGCCAGGAACTGCTCGCCTTCGCCCTCGATGCCGTGCTGACGAACCATCTCCGGGGTCAGCCGGAGCGTGTCCTGGACCGCCGGATCCTTCGGCTTCTCGACGAATCGCACGATCCGCCCCTCGGAATCGATCTGCATGATGCCCAGCGAACTCGCCACGCTGCGCGGGACCGGAATGGTCGCAATGGTGACATCAGCCTTCCGCGCCTCGTGCTCGACGAGCAGCTCCCGGAAATCCATCCGGTACAGCTGGTCGCCACTCAGGATCAGGGCGTAATCAAAACTGTGGTTCAGGAAGTGGAGGATGTTCTTCCGCACCGCATCCGCCGTGCCCTGGTACCACGAGGAACTCGAAAAGGTCTGTTCCGCGGCCAGAATACCAACGAAACCGCCCGAGAAATTATCGAAGGTGTACGACTGGCTGAGATGCCGGTGCAACGAGGCGGAATTGAACTGCGTCAGCAGATAGATCCGCTTCAGGCCGGAGTTGATGCAGTTCGACAGCGGGATGTCCACGAGCCGGTACTTGCCCGCCAGGGGCACCGCCGGCTTCGCCCGTTCCCGGGTGAGCGGGAAGAGCCGGGTTCCCTGCCCGCCTCCCATGATGATGGAAAGCGTGCGTTGCGAGGTGTCCGGGATGATTTTGGAGGAAGGCATACGGCAGCAGGTCTTGCAAAGGGCTGCACAAGGTTCCTAGCATCGAAAGTCGCGGAGGAGCAAGCCAAGCCTCCCCGTAAATCCTCGAATCCTCATCATTTATGTGCGGAATTGTGGGCTATATCGGTCGCCGCTCCTCACCCCCCATCCTGCTCGAAGGTCTCCGGCGCCTGGAGTATCGCGGATACGACAGCGCGGGGCTCTGCATCGTCACCCCGGGGGGACTGGCCGTTCGCAAACGCGCCGGTCGCATCGATGCCGGCCTCGCCCGGGTCTGCGTGGAAAAACCCGTGGAAGGCGTGCTCGGCATCGGCCACACCCGCTGGGCCACCCACGGCCCACCGACCGATGAAAATTCGCATCCGCACCTGGACCGCTCCGGCCGGATCGCCGTGGTGCACAACGGGGTCATCGAAAACTATGGGAAACTGAAGGAAACCCTGATCGCCGCCGGTCACGTCTTCCATTCGGAGACCGACACCGAGGTGCTCGCCCAGTTGATCGGGGTGCATTACGAAAAGCTCGCCGCCGCACCTGCCACCGGGGATCTCCACCCCCTCGCGGCGGCCGTCATGGCCGCATTGCGCGAAGTCATCGGCACCTACGGCATCGCCGTGGTCTGCGCCGACCACCCCGGCGTCATGATCGGCGCCCGACGCGGATCCCCTCTGATCCTGGGCGTCGGCGAAAACGAGAACTTTCTCGCCAGCGACGCCAGCGCGATCGTCGCCCACACCCAGCAGGCGGTTTATCTCAACGACTACGACGTCATCACCATCACCGGCCAGGACTTCAAACTCGCCAATCTCGGCAGCGACACCGCCCAGGCCCAGATCCAGAAGATCGAATTCAGCGCCGGCGACGCGGAGAAGGGGGCCTTCCCGCATTTCATGCTCAAGGAAATCCATGAGCAGCCGCGCACCCTCGAAAACGCCATGCGCGGTCGCATCGATCGCGAGGAATTGTCCGCGAAGTTCGGCGGGCTGAACATGTCCCTGGCCGAACTGCGCGCCGTCGATCGCATCGTCATCGTCGCCTGTGGTACCAGTTGGCATGCCGGACTGGTCGGGGAATCGCTCTTCGAGGAATTCGCGCACATTCCCACGGAGGTTGAGTACGCCAGCGAGTTCCGGTATCGCAACGCGCCCCTCGACAAACACACGCTGGTTCTCGCCATCACGCAGTCGGGCGAGACCGCGGACACCCTCGCCGGCCTGCGGGAATCACGCCGGCGCGGTCACAAGGTGCTCGCCCTCTGCAACGTGGTGGGAAGCACCATCGCGCGCGAGGCCGATGGCGGGATCTACCTTCATGCCGGCCCGGAGATCGGCGTCGCTTCCACCAAGGCCTTCACCGCCCAGGTCACCGCCCTGACCCTGTTCGCCCTGCTCATGGGCCGCATCCGCATGCTCTCCGCCCAACGCGGAGCGCTGATCCTGCGTGCCCTCGAGGCGCTGCCGAAGCAGGTGGAGTCGATCCTCGCCAGGGACGCCGAGATCCGCCGGATCGCCCTGAAGTACGCGCAGTCCGAGGACTTCTTCTTCCTGGGGCGCCAATACTGCTTCCCGACCGCCCTGGAAGGGGCGTTGAAGCTGAAGGAGATCTCCTACATCCACGCGGAGGGCTATCCCGCCGCCGAGATGAAGCACGGCCCGATCGCCATGATCGACGAGCGCACGCCGTCCGTCTTTCTGATCCCCAACGATGCGCTGCGAGAGAAGACGATGGCCAACGTGGCCGAGATCAAGGCCCGCAAGGGACCGATCATCGCCATCGCCACCGAAGGGGACAACGAGATCGCCAAGCGGGTCGACGACCTGTTTTTCATTCCGGCGACCCTGGAGCCGCTTGTGCCCTTGCTGGCCGTGGTTCCGCTGCAGTTGCTGGCCTACCACATCGCCGTGGCGCGGGGCTGCGACGTCGACAAACCCCGCAATCTCGCGAAATCCGTGACCGTTGAATAATTCCCGTGGTCAACGGTGTTGACGTGGTTCCGGGTGGTCCATTACGGTTTCCGCGTGCGGTCGATGGCGTCCGGGTGTCCCTCCTTCAAGAGGGTTCTCGTGGATTCTCAAAACGCTGTCGCCCAGTTATTTGTGCCTCGGTAGCTCAATGGTAGAGCAGTTGACTCTTAATCAATTGGTTTCAGGTTCAAGTCCTGACCGGGGCACCATTTTCCCGTTCCTCCCTCACGCCTGCCTCCTGCCATAATTCCCTCTTTCGTGCCCTGAAAGTCTGGTTCACTCCCGCTGGGGTCGGCCGAGAGAAGCCCTTCTCTGGTACGGGTGGTCGGATCCAACTGAGTCAAAACATCCGCCGTTCAGGGAGACCAGCGCAGGGTGGGAGTCGTGCTGGCTGGCAAATTTCAACAATCCGGAGGGGATCCGATTCGAACTGCTACTCCGGTTCGATGGGGAAAGCCGCCGAAAAGGTTGCCATCTTCCTCCTTAGCGACCCTGATTCCGATTTCTCAACGGTGTGGCGAAAAACGGAATCTGCGTCCATAAACAAGGAAATCGCATGATAACGAGCCTGCACCTCAAGAACTTCAAGGGGTGGAAGGATACCGGCCAGTTGAGTTTGGCACCGATCACTGTTTTCTTCGGTACCAACAGCTCAGGCAAATCGAGCCTTGGCCAGTTCCTCATGATGTTGAAGCAGACGGCGAATTCGACGGACCGTAATCGGGTGTTGCATCCAGGCGACGATTCCACGGCCGTGGACTTGGGAACCACCGAAGACCTGCTCTATCGCCACGACACCACCCAGGAACTGAGCTTCACCTTGACGTGGGCGCAGCAGCCAGCCCTTGAGATCAGGGATGTACTGAGCCAAGAGACATTTCGTGGCGAGACGATCAAGTTCGGTGCGACGATCGGATTCGAGACTGGCAAGGGTACGCAAGCGCGCTGCAGGCAGTTCGGCTATTTCTTTGGTGGCGACGGAGATCCAGAGTTCGCAGCGGAGCTCCTTCACGATTCTGGCTCGGCTGGAGATTATCGGCTTGAAACGAGGGGTTTTAGGGCGGTCCGAAAGAATATGAGGGCGTGGCCATTGCCGCATCCGATGTGGTTCTTCGGTTTCCCGGACGAATTGAGCCGCTATTATCAGAACGCGGCGACTCTGAGCGAGCTCACCTTCGCGCTGCAGACCCTGCTCAAGGGTGTTTCTTATCTTGGGCCGCTCCGTGAAGAGCCCAAACGCCACTATGCCTGGGCCGGCGACACACCCGAGGATGTCGGGTCGCGGGGGGAGCGGTGGGTGAGCGCGTTCCTGGCCGCCTCAGACAGGAAGATCAGTTTGGGGTACAAGCAACGAGCGAAGTCGTTTGAAGCGTTGATCGCCGCGGAGCTACAACGTCTTGAGTTGATCCACTCCTTCAGCGTAACGCCTTTGGCAAAAGGGGTCCGGGAGTATCGGGTGCGGGTAAAGGTGGGGGAAGGGGCTTCCGAGGTCTCGATCCCGGATGTGGGTTTCGGTGTGTCGCAGGTCCTGCCAGTGCTCGTTCAATGCTTCTACGCGCCGCGGGGCAGCACGGTTATAGTCGAGCAGCCCGAGCTTCACCTGCATCCGGCGGTGCAGCAGAATCTCGCCGATCTGTTCATTGACGCCTCGAAGTCGTACGAGGGAGGGACCGGCCGTAAAGTCCAGTTTCTCATCGAGAGCCACTCAGAGCATTTCCTTCGGCGGCTTCAGCGACGAATCGCCGAGCAACAGATCACCCGGGATGAGGTGGCCATCTATTTCTGCGGCTCCAATCCCGGCGGTAGCACAATCGAGCCTCTCGAAGTCGACCTTTACGGGAACATCCAGAATTGGCCGCGTAACTTCTTCGGTGACCAGATTACGGATATGGCAGAGATGCAACGGGCGGGTATCCGCCGGCGACGCGAGGCTCAACCAGCCGGAACTTGAGCGGATGAAGCCCTTACCGCGTCGGTGCCTGGTGGACACGAACGTTGCCATTGTAGCCAACGGCCACAGTGAGCAGGCGAACGACGCCTTGGTGGGGGAGTGCATCGACGCGCTGCTGCAACTGACGAGGAAGGGTGGTCTGGTGGTCGATGAGCGGGGGGAGATTTTCAACGAGTACCTGCAGAACCTCAGCTTGAAGGGTCAGCCGGGAACAGGGGATTTGTTTATGAAGTGGGTTCATGATCACCAGTGGAACCCGGATCTCTGTGAACGTCGGGCCATCACGCCGCGCGAAGACGAGCGGATGTACGAGGAATTTCCAGCGACCCCCGACTTGAGGGCTTTCGATCGCGGCGACCGGAAGTTTGTTGCAGTGGCGAATGCGATGGAACCCAAGCCCCCGATTCTTGAGGCCGTAGACTTCAAGTGGTGGGGATGGAAGAAGGCGCTGGCTGCCGAGGGAATCGAGGTCGTTTTCCTCGATGAGAGAGCGGCCCGAACGGGATACTTCAAGCACATGCGCGATGTCTGAGGTATTTCACAAATTCCCATCAACCCCGCACTTGGTCTGGTTGGGGCGAGCCGGACTGCGAGAGGATAAGTTGATGACTGCAGAAGAGGCGGAGGCGTTCCTCTCGGAACCGGCTGTGCTTGAGGAGAAAGTGGACGGAGCCAATCTCGGGATTTCCTTCGATGCCCAGGGGCGCATGCGATTCCAGAACCGTGGACAATGGTTGACCGGAAAACTTTCGGGTCAGTGGGAAACGTTGCGAGTCTGGGCGGCTCAGCACGAGGAGTCCCTGCGAAAGTTCCTGCCGGCAAGACACATTCTGTTTGGTGAGTGGTGTCACGCGTTGCATTCCATCCGTTACGATCAGTTGCCGGACTGGTTTCTTGGCTTCGACGTCTTCGATTGCCGTGCTCGCAGATTCTGGAGTGTCGCGAGGCGAAACTCACTGCTCGATGCCGTCCATGTTGCAGCGGTTCCGGCAGTGGCGACCGGTCGCTTCCGAATACCCGACATTCTCAGGCTGCTGGACGGCCTCTCCTCCTTCGCTTCGTCCCCCCGGGAGGGGCTCTATCTTCGGCGGGACAAAGGTGATTGGCTGGAAGGCCGCGCCAAAGTGGTGTGCGCAGAGTTCACGCAAGCCATTGGTGAGCACTGGTCGAGGAGGCAATTCCTGGCAAACGCAACCGTTGCACAACCGGTTATTTGTGTGGGTGGACACCGCAGCGTCCCGCGGTTGTACCGGTAGAGCCCGTGAGCACCGATCTCTGATGGATCTCACCTCCCGGGGAGCGGAACGCGGCACCAATCATCATTCGTTGTCACCACCCGGCATGATGCCTTTAGAGTACTGCGACATGTCGCAGCTTTTGTTTAGCCGTTCAGTCTTGGCCTGATGGCGGAGCGCCCACTGACGGCGGTTCCCCGCCCTGGGTCGAATCCAGAGCGGCGACATGTTTCCGCATTCCATTCCCTCTCAACTGCCTTCCTTTCCCACAGCGGGTCTCGTTTGCCGACAAGCCGGAGATACCCCCGTCGGATTTCCCGGCAAAGATTCCTCTGGAACGCTGATTTCGTTTCGTGGGATGGGTTGGTGTATGAAAATTTCGGAGACGGCCACGGATTTCTCACTGCCTTCCGCGACCCGCGCTTTTCCCAGGAGATTTCCCATCCCACCCGGCCCCCTGAGGCTCGCCTTCACGGCGTTGCTGCTGATGCTTTCGGCGGCGACGCTGCCGGCCCAGAGCCCGGGGTTTCTCTACGAAGGCCGGTTGAGTACGGCGCGTGGTCCGGCGACGGGCTTGCATGACCTTGTTTTCCGCCTGCTCGATGCGCCGACCGGCGGGAGCCAGATCGGCCGGGTGGAGACGCGGCACCGGTTGGATCTGGTGGATGGGGTGTTTTCCACACGGCTGAACTTTGGCGGCGCGGCGTTCGACGGAACACCGCGATGGCTGGAAATCCGCGTGCGCGCGTCGGACAGCGGCTTGGATCATGTGACGTTGCAGCCGCGGCAGGAGATATCGCCGGTGCCGATGGCATTGCAGGCGTCGGGATTAAAGGGGGACCGCGGCGACGTCGGACCGCCGGGACCGGCCGGTGAGCCGGGGGCGCAGGGTGTGCAGGGAGTGCAGGGGCCTCAAGGTCCCGCCGGGCCGAAGGGAGATCGCGGAGATCGCGGAGAACCGGGCCCGGTGGGAGCGGCTGGGGTCAAGGGCGATCCCGGAGCACCGGGCGTTGCGGGTGCGCCGGGGAGTCCTGGCCTGAAGGGCGATCGGGGCGACACAGGGCCCGCGGGTCCTCCCGGTCCGGCCGGGCCTCCGGGACCGGCAGGTCCGGAAGGGCCGCAAGGACTGCAGGGGATTCAAGGGATCCAGGGGCCTCCGGGGGCCCAGGGGTTGCAAGGACCTCCGGGGGAGGGTTTGCCAGGAAAACTGGCATCCTCGCCCAACGGCAGGGATCTCTGGCTGGGGATGGTGGATGACTTCGGCAATCCGATGTTCGTGGTGGGGGCGGACCAGATTACGCGGGCCCGGAATCTGGATGCCCAGGCGGTGGATTGTTTGAGCCTGTCCACCAAGTTCGGCGGCGGCATTACTTCGGATGGGCCCCTTTTGAGCCGAGGGACAATCACCGCGGATTTGGGAGTGGTCGCGAAGGGCCCGGTGAATTCCGATATGAGCATGAATGCGCCGACGGGTTTCTTTGGGAACCTGAGCGGCAACACCCTGTATGTGCGCGACCGCCAGAATCCGAATCGCAGTGGGTTCTGCACTCTCTCCGGATCCCTCTGGACGTTCGAGCAGTTTGCGGGATCAGGCCTCACTTCGGTCCGGTTCAACGGGATGAATCTGGAGGCGTTGGCGTTCAACACGCTTTCGGATCGGAACGCGAAGCAGGGGATCGAGCCGGCGGACGCGGGGGAGATTCTGGACAAGGTGGTGAACCTGCCGGTTTCCGAATGGTCGTATTCGAGCCAACCGGAGGTGCGGCACGTGGGTCCGATGGCGCAGGATTTCAAGGCTGCCTTCGGACTGGGGGATGACGAGAAACGGATCTCTCTCGGCGATGCGCAGGGAGTGGCGCTGGCAGCCATCCAGGGCTTGCACCAGCGGATGCAGGAGGAGATCGCGCGCCGGGACGCGGTGATCCGGAAGCTGGAGGAACGGCTGGCGGCTCTCGAACAGCGCACGACGTCCAAGCCATGAGCAGCAATTCATTCTCACATTGGCTGGTGTTGCTTGGGGCGGCGAGCCTCGTGCAGGTGCGGGCGCAGGCTCAGACCCCGTTCTTCCTGACCGATGCTGGTTGGGCGGGAGGGGGTGTGGTCTCGGGGGGCGGGTTCACCCTGGTTGCCGGTGCGGCCGTGGCTCGGTCGGTTCCCCTGGAGGGCGGAGGCTTTACGCTGGTGAGCCGGGTGGGGGCACCCTCCACCGTTTATTTGGACAGCTCGGTTCCGGTGCTGGGGTACGAGCTGACGGGCCGGGGCACGCTCCTGCTGAAATTCTCCGGAACCGGCACGGTGGTGGTGGAAGCGGCGGAGCGATTGGGATCGACACCAGCCCAGACGGTCTGGACGCCGGCGGCTTTGTCGCCCGGCCCGGCCATGCCCGGGGCGCTGGGCGAGGTGTCGTTGGGGGCGAATCACCGATTCTTCCGACTTCGTCGTCCCTGAAAGGGAGCGGAACCAGTTGCTGGGCCTTCCGGAATGGGAACCACAGAGGCACCGAGGCACAGAGGGGTGCTTTGGGTAATCAGGAGGCGATTGGGAGCGATCCTTGTCGGACGGAACCCGGCCTCTCTGCTCCGTGTCTCGGTGCCTCGGAGGTTCATCCCGTGGGCGGCCAGGTCGTGCCGTTGAGTTCCCGGGGTAACTGCGTCGGGTCGGTGGGGTAAATGAGGGACAGGTCCATCTGGGATTTGGAGCCCTGGAGGAATTCGAGCTCCTCCGGGGCGCCGATGATGAGCCAAAGCACCTCGGCGTCGGTGTCGTTGAACACCTGGCGCAAGGCGTCGGGGCCCACCAGGACACCGCCGTACTTGGGCACGGTGAGGGTTTCATTGCCCACGCGCATCCGGCCGGTGCCCTCGAGCACGAAGTAGAATTCCTCGGCGCGGAGGTGCTTGTGCAGCGTGTTGGCGCTCCGGGGCGGCATTCGCCAGAGTCGCGCTCCCATGTTCTCGCTTCCCGTGCGCTCCAGGTAATCGGCGTTGGGGATCCGCATCAAGTTGGACGGACGCCAGTGCAGGTCGTCGGGTGTGATCAGGCGATAGCCTTGGAAGGTGTTCATGGAATGGAACTCAGACGCGGAGAGAGGCGCGGAATCCCCGGACGCTGAAGTAGGACTGCGCGCCGTTGTGATACACGAAGACATGTCCGAAACGGCGGTCGCCGAAGAGTGCGCCGCCCAATTCCCGGATGTCCGCCGGCGTCGCGATCCAGCTCGAGGTTTTGGTGTCGAACTCCCCCAGCCTTTGCAACATTCGGTATTGCTCCTCGGCCAACAGTTCGACACCCATGTGGGCGGCCATGTCCATGGCATTGTGCCGGGGCTTGTGCTCCTTCCGGGATTCCAGGCCTTCACGGTCGTAGCAGACGCTGGTGCGTCCTTTGGGGCTTTCCGCGGAGCAATCCACGAACAGGAATTCGCCCGAACTTTCGTCTCGGCCCACCACGTCCGGCTCACCGCCGGTTCGCTCCATTTCCTGGAGTGCTTTCCTTTTGCCAGGGCTGGCCTCCAGCCTGCCGCGGACTTCGGCCCAGGGAATTCCAGGATGCCGTCCCGGGTGATTTTCGAAGCGTTCCTTCAACACGGTCAGTAGCGCCTCCTCCTCGCTCCCAGGTGCCACGGCTTTGTTGGTGCGGGTAGGGCTCATCATAGGGGGGGATCGGCGTGCCGGGTTCGGATGCGGTATTTGGCTTTGCGAAACATCCAACAGATGGAAGTCACCATCATGGGGTGATGCGGGATTCGGAGCAACTGGTCGATGCGTTCCTGGTCAATGCCATGCCCTCCAATCGCGCATTCGGGCCGAATGATCCGCGCGTGAATGCCGAATGTCGTGACTTGATCCCATGGGTGGGTGGTCCGGGAGATGATTCGCCGTGCCACGCGGGGACGGGATGTGATTCAGTGGACGCAATCTCGAAGGCCCAATGAAATTCCCATTTCCGCACCTCATCGGTTGGATGGTTCTGACGCTGCTGCTCGCGGGGTGCAAACCTTCCGGCGAAGATCCAGGCGCACAGGCGGCGCAGGAGCCCGTATCGGTGCCGGTGCCTGTGCCAGTGCCTGTGCCCGATCCCGAGCCGGCTCAGGAAGCGATCGAGTTGGTGACCGAGATTCCAGAGGAGGCCCCTTCCGTTGGTAATTCCAGTCCGGCTCCTGTGGCTCCCGGGGCACCGGGGACATTGGCTGCGGGCCCGAGGCCGGCCGCCACCGGCCTCCCGGAATACGAGCTGCGACTGGACCGTTCCGCGTGGCGGCGGTTGGGGCAGAATCCGTATGCGAACGACACCTGTCCGGCGGTGTTTCTCGGGGGTGGGGAGACCTTCGAGGGGGCGCGGGTCCGGTACCGCGGGCAATGGGCACGATCGTGGCCCAAGAAGCCTTTGAAGATTTTTCTGCCGAAGGAGAAGCCGTTTCAGGGATACGGGGCCTTGAACCTCAATTCCGCGTGGCACGATCCGGCGCTGCTGCGCGAGCCCCTGGCGTTCCATGTCTATGCGGCGTGCGGCGTGCCCGCGCCCCGGGCCCGCATGGTGCGGCTGAAGATCAACGGCCAGTTTGAAGGCCTGTATGTCGACGTCGAGCAACCGAAACGACAGTTTCTTGAGCGCACAGGGTTGAAGGGGGCGGCGGTGTACAAGGCCTTGGGACGATCCAACCGATCGGACGAACGGGATCTCGGCGGAGCCGGTGTGTATGCCTCCGAGTACGAAAAGGAGACCCGGGAAACGGAGGGTTTCGGTGAGCTTCAAACCTTCTGCCACGCCCTGGCGACGGCGTCCGACGCGAAGGATTTTTTCGAGAAGCACGTCGATATCGATCGGTTGATCAATTATCTCGCGGCGGGGGTGCTGGTGCAGAACTGGGATTGCTTCAACAAGAACCATCACCTGATCCATGACCGGGCCGGATCCGGGAAGTGGTTTCCCACGCCGTGGGACGTCGATCGCACGTTTGGCGACCACTGGTCGTGGTCGTTTGAAGTGGTGGATCTGCCTGTTCTGCTGGGCACCCGGGAGCAGCCTGGCGTCACCGGGTGGAACCGGCTCGCCGATCGGTTTCTCCGGGAACCTGAGTACCGGACCCGATTTCTGAACCGCCTCGAAAGCCTGATTCAGACCGAATTCACGCCGGAACGGCTCTATCCGGTGATCGACCGGTGGGCGGTTGAGATCGCGGCGGATGTGGTCACCGACCGCGCAAAGTGGCGCGGCGCGGCGGCGAACTTCAACGGGTCCATCGTCCAGGTGAAGCGATTCATCGAGCAACGACGAACGCATGTCCGGCAGGAGATTGCCAGCTTGCGTCGGGGAGTGGCCCCCTCAGCCCAGCGTCCGGCAAAGCCGATCGCGCCACGTCGTCCCGCGGGTTGAAGGGGTGGGCCGGGATTCACCCGATCGAGTCGGTCGGATCGAAGCGGCTCAGGTCAGTCCGCGTACCAGCGCATGACCTGGAGCGGGTCCCAGCGAAGCAACAGGAGCACCGCGCAGAAACTTGTGAGGGCGGTGAAGAGGACCAGGGACAGTGGGCGGCGTTCCGGGCGGTGCGTCACCGCGCGACCCACCAGGGCGAGAAGGGCGGTGAGGAAAAGTGGCAATCCGAGGATCAGCAGCAGCTCGGTGCCGCGGTAGAAGAAATCCACGAGCGGCCCGATGCTCTTGGGGTCGTCGAGGGACGGGCGTGGCCAGTATCCCAGGCTGAGGCGGCCGGCGGTCCAGGTGGCGAGGAGGGCTGCGGGAAGCAGGATCGGGTAAGCCAGGACAAAGGCGCGAAAGGCGTTCATGACAGATCCTTGATTGGGATCAACCTAGGCGTTGCCTGGGACTCTGCCAATTGGGATTTCCCGGGCGCTTTCGGACACCGTGAATCCCGAAGTTGTTGGCAGCGGTTGTCGCGCTGCGACAACCCCGCCCGCGTTGAGCGGGCGGCAGCCGTGGGGATTCCGTCCTCCAGCCCGGGGTTGGACCGCGTTCGCGCGGGCCTACCTTGGGACCCTGTCCCCCCATGTCCCGATCCCTGAAAGGGTTTGGTCCGCACGCCCCCCACCCGCAGCCCACGCCCACGCCCACGCTGATATTCTTCCGAGGCCCATTTCTTCTCGCGCAGAGGCGCTGAGGCGCAGAGGTCCCGAGCAATCCATTCAAATCCGTTTCTTATCTCCCTCTCCTCCGCCTTTCCTCCGCGCCTCTGCGCCTCTGCGCGATGCCTCTTCCCCCGCCGCCCGAACACCCCGACCCGCCGCCATCGCCTACCATCCCTGCCTCAGGCTCGAAGCGAGCCATTTCCTGGCGGACCAGGTGCCGGGGTGGGGGCGGGGAGCGACGGATTGCGGAGTTCGTAGGCATGCCATCGTTCGCCGCCGCCCGCGCCGCCGCCGCTGTGGGTGTGAATCAGTCCCGACTTCTGGATGGCGCGGTTGGAAGCCACATTGTCGATGTTGGCTGCGGCGAGAATCCGAGTGAGGTGCAGGGTTTCGAAACCGTACCTGACGAAGGCCCGGCCCGCCTCGGTGGCGAGTCCTCGTCCCCAAAAGGCACGGTCCAGGTAGAAGGCCAGCACGGCCTCTCCCGGGGCAATATCGCCGTGGCCCAGTCGATGGGGATAGAGACCGCAGCGGCCGATGTATCGTCCCTCCGCTTTGAGCACGGTGGCCAGCAGGCCGAGGTTTTTGGGGGGAAGAAGGTTCTCGCGGAAGTTTCGTTCCAGTTCACCCCGGGGGAGCACCGGTTGTGGCGCTCGAGAAAGGGGATCCGATTCCATGGCGCAGTAGGCCTCCAGATCGGCCGCGAGGTGCGGACGGAACAGCAGACGTTCAGTTTCGAACTGGGACATGGGGCGTGAGTCGTGGGTCGTGGGTCGTGGGTCGTGGGTCGATTGGAGTCGGGAGTGGGGGGATCGGAGTTCGCAGTTCGGAGATCGGAGATCGGGGGTGGTTAATGTGGGGGGAGGGAGGGTTCGGATCTCGGATCGCGGGTGTAGAGGTGGAGGATGGCATGCTTGGGCAGGCGGAGGCGGGGGCCGCGAAAGCCGCGTCGGCGGAGTTCGGCACTGAGATAAGTCATCATGCCGGCGTGGGAGACCACCAGGGTGTCGACGGTGGATTGTTCGAGCAGGTCGGCGACGGCGCCGACGCGCTGGAGAAACTCATCACGGCTGGCGCGTTGGGACCGATGGCCGGTGAACCAGGCGAGGCGCACCATCCAGACCCAGACCGTCACCGGCAGCCGCAATCGGCCGGTGGCGAAGGTCTGAAAACCAGGTTCCCGTAGCAGGGCGGAGGTTTCGATGGGGCCGCGATGGAGTCTTCCGGCCGTGTCCAGAGCACGGTCCAGATCGCTGCTGAGGCAACGGGACCAGGGGATGCGGCCGGCATCCGCCGGACCGGGAACGATGGGGGAGATGTCGTAGGCCTGCCGCCAGTCCTGGAGGTCCCCGGCGGTTTTCCAACCCGTGGGAAAGGGCATGGCCACGGGGAAGTGCCGGATCAATCCAATTCGCACGGCTGGTTTGGAAACGGAATGGGGCGGCTCTGTTCGAGAGGAGGCTGGCACCGGAGGGGCGGGGGTGGTGGTCGGTTGTTCGGTTCTGCTGCGAACCAGGATTCCATCAGGGCACCACCGACGCTCCTGGGGCGGGTTCGGTCACGAACACGCGCGCCTCGCGACCGGTGGCGTTTCGGTACCCTTCCATCATGTGGGCGCGGAAATCCTCGGTTCGACCGGCCTCGACGAGATTCACGGTGCAACCGCCGAAACCGCCACCGGTCATGCGGGTGCCCACGATTCCCGGCGCCTTGACGGCGAGGTCGACGAGCAGGTCGAGTTCCTCGCAGCTCACTTCGTAATCGTCGCGCAGGCTGGCGTGGCTGGCGGCCATGAGCGGTCCGAATCGGGACAGATCTCCCGCCTCCAGGGCCTCGGCGAATTCGGTGGCGCGGGCGATTTCTCCCACGACATGCCGGCACCGGCGTCGCACCACTTCCGACAACCCGCCGTTCGAGGCATTGAATTGCGCCGGGGTTAGGTCGCGCAGGGCGCGGATTTCCGGGAAGAACCCGCGCAGATGGGCCACGCCCTCCTCGCACTGCGCGCGACGGACGTTGTACTCGCCGCCGGCGAGTTCGTGCTTCACCCCGGAATCGCAGATCACGATGCGCACGGACGGTGGCAGAGGCACATGACGGTAGGCGAGGGACCGGCAGTCGAGCAGCAGTCCGTGCCCGGCGCGACCGTGGGCCGAGATGAACTGGTCCATGATCCCGCACTTCGTCCCGGCGAAATGATGTTCCGCGCGCTGGCCGGCGAGGGCGAGTTTCGCGGGGTCGACGACAATTCCCGAATGGGCGAGCAGGGCCAGACCGACGCTCATTTCCAAGGCCGCGGAGGAACTCAATCCGGCGCCATCGGGAACGTCTCCGGCGAACCAGAGATTGGCGGGGCGAAGGGAGTGTCCGTCGCGTTCCAATTCGAAGGCGATGCCGCGGACATAATCCCCCCAGTGCCGTTGGCGGGGTTCGGGAGGAAGGTCCAGGCGGATTTCGATCGACTCGTTCCGATTGCCGGCGTGGACCCGAAGGGTGCGGCCTGGGGAGGAATCAGCGGCGGGGCCGATGGCGGTCCAGGTGGCGAAACCGATGGCGGCGGGCAGGACGAAGCCGTCGTTGTAGTCGGTGTGTTCCCCGATGAGGTTGACCCTGCCCGGGGCGCGGGTGACGAGGGCCGGTTCGCTGGAGAACACCCGGCGAAAACCTTGGACGGCGTCGGAACGGTTCACGCGCCCGATCGTGCCGCGGGTGGGCGGACCGGGCGAGTGGGATCGAGGGGAACGGGCTGGTCGGGGAGAACGCCTGCACGCCCGAACTTCCTGGGTCCCCGGCTGCCATCGATTCGCCTGCCCCTGCGCATCGTCATGCGTCACTCCGCGACGCCGACCAAAAACCCGCTCGAACCGTGGGGTGAACCCCACGGCTACCATCCTTCTGTCGTTCCGCGACTCCTGAAATTGCTACTTCACCGAGAGCGGCACGCTGCCGGAGTGGCTGTTGAATTCGGGGGCGTAGAGGCACTGCACGGAGGCCACGCCGGTGGTGTAGGCGCCGCGGTGTTGCACGCGGACGGGGTATTCGAAGACGTAGGTTCCCTTCGCGAGGTACCCGATGAAGAAGTGGCTGGCGGTGTCCCGCGTGCTCTCGTAGTAGCCGAGCCCGTCCTGGAAACGGTAGCCGGACAGCACGTTCACCGGTTCGGTGCCGCTGCCGCGTTGGTCCTTGAGATGCACGTACTCCAGATCGCGATCCACCCGGAGTTCGATCCGGATGACCAGTTCGTCCCCGACTTTCACCGCGCCCTTCACGGGCACGAGCCGTTGTCCGGCCTTGGTGGATTCCCGGACGAAGGCGGACTTGGTCAGCTTCAGCGGCGTGCCGGCGAACGGTTTTACGCGGTCGAGATCCTCGAAGTACTGCCAGTGAACGGAGCCCCAGGAGACGCCGGTGTCGGTCTTGCGGACCACGATGTCAGCCTGTTTGGAGGAGACCTCGGCGCCCGGGATGCGCACCTGGTAGAAGCCGGTGCCGGCCTCCACGGCGGGGCCGGGCGTTTGGGTGCGGGCGTCCGCGGAGAGGCGATCCGACTTGGGCGATGCCTTGCCCGGGGTGATGGATTTCCCGCCCAGTTCCACCTCCACCAGGGCGTCGCTGCCGAGCAGATTGCGGCCGCCGAGCAGCAGGGCGTAGACGGCGTCGGCGGTGGCCTTGGTCGATTTCCAGGCCTGGGTTTGCTTCTGCTTGAGCAGCCAGACCTGGCAATCGTCGACGGCCTGGGTGTCGTGGGTGATCTTGGACAGCGCCTCGATCATGAGCGCCTGCGTTTCGATGGGGGCGCGATGCCAGGACCAGGAGAACTCCTCATCGCGCCAGAACCGGCCCAGTTCCTCGTTCACCACGCTGTGTTCGAGCAGCGATTTGACGATCGTTTGGGGCAGGGAAGCAGCGCTGGCGGGGGCGCGGTTGCCGAGTTTGGCGATGGCCAGGGCGATGTGGGCCTGGGATTGGCGGCCGACCTTGAGCCAGTGTTGCCGGGCCTGACCGATCCAGTAATCGAAGGCCCCGGCGTGGGGTTCGGCGACCGGGTTGTCCGTGAGGAACAGGGTGCGGGCGTAGAGATAGAGCGCGACCGTGGCGTCGAGGTTCTCCTTCTCCAGCAGGTTCTTTTCCCGCAGCGCCTGGTAGCGGTCGTTCATCCAGCCGTCGAGTGCGTTGAGGGAGGCGAGGGCGGGTTGGACCTCGGCCTTCGCGCCGAGATCCCGGAGTCGGCCGAAGCCGGCGACGATGTAGAGCGTGATGTATTCGTCGCGGGGTCCGCCGGGGAACCAGGACCAGCCGCCTTCGGGCAGTTGCCGTTCGGCCAGTTTCTGGAGCGTCTGCTGGAGTTCGGACTCCAGTCGGGCGTCCTCGAAGAGCAGTCCGACCCGGCGGCGGGATTCGCTTTCCTGGTTGGCGTCGCGGAGCCAGGGCGTTTCCTCGAGCGCGATCGATTTGAGGTCAGCGTTCTTTTCCAGGGGACTATCGAGGGCGGGCGTGGCGCGCCACTGATCGAGAATGCTGCGGATCTTGGGATCGCTGGTCGCGATGTGGCGGGCGAGCGCGTTGGCGTAGTAACGGTTGAAGATCTGTTCCGAGCACTCGTGCGGGTATTCCATCAGGTAGGGCAGGGCGAGCACGGCGTACCAGGCGGGCTGCGAAACCATCTGCACCGTGATGCCGTCGTGGCGCAGGGTGCGTGACCGCCCGGATTCCTTGAGGGCGGTGAAGGTGAACTTCCGGGTGGCGGGTCCGCGGATCGGGAGAGGCAGCGACTCGGTCAGGTGGATCCGGCGCGAGAGCACGGGCAGGTAACCTTCCTCGCCATCGCTGAGACGGTCGGTGGCGGCGACGGCCTTGAAGCGCAGGAAACCGCAGCCATCGGGAACGCGGAGACGCCAGGAGAGCGTCCGCGATTCCTTGGCCGGGATTTGAAAGCCCTGTTCCGGTTGCCGGTTCCCGAGGTCCTGGTCCGCGGACTGGCCGTCCTGGGCGAAGGTGAGATCGAGTCGGATGCGGCCGGTTTGCGGGTTGGTGGACTGGTTGGAGACCTTGACCGTGAATTCCAGTTCGTCGCCTTCGCGCAGGAAGCGGGGCGGGTTGGGTTGGACCATGAGATCCTTGGCGGTGACCGTGGTTCCCGTCAGCAGCCCGGAGCGCAATTCGCGGTCATGCGCGAAGCCGAGAAAACGCCATTCGGTGAGCGCCTCCGGAAGCGTGAACGAAAGCCGGACCACGCCGTTGGAGTCGGAGGTCAGCTGGGGCAGGAAGAAGGCGGTCTCCTGGAGGTTCTGGCGGGCGGTGACTTTGGATGGATCGGGGCCGGGGCCTTCGGCGCCTTCGGCACCCGCGGCATTGGCGCGGCCTCGCCCCCCTGCGGCAGCGCCCTTGGCGCGAAGCATCGAGAGCTCGCCGTCGTTGTCGTAGTTCAGGGCCTTGGCGGAGGCCGGGGCGGCGGCCATGGCGGCAACCGGGCCGTCGGCGAGGGAAAAGGCAAACGAGTCGGCGACCATTTCAGGTCCGCCGATACCCCGAAGGGTTCCTCGGCGGCTCATGAGTTGCGGGCTCATGGCGAAGCGCATCACTCCTCCACCGGTGAGTGCGTCGGGGAACCGGCGGTGGGAGACGCCCTGGGTTTCTGCCGGCGCGGGCCAGGTGCTGGACATCATAAGGAATCCGCGGAGCCCGTTGGCGAACAGGGAGTGGGCGGAAGACGAATAGATCGGCCAGAAGTGGAATCGTTCCGCCCAGCGATGGGGCCGGAACTGGTCGAGGGACGCGTCGTACAGCGTCGCGACGAGTTCGGCGGGAAGGACGGCTCCCTGGCCCTTGCGCGGTTTGATCACGGCCGTCCAGGTCTCCGGGGAACCGGGTTCCAGCCGGGACCGGAAGGTTTCCCAGGTCAGGTCGAGTTCCTTGTTGGACCAGGGGACGGTGATGGGGCGGGACTCGAGGTAACCCTGGTTGTTGCGCACCTGGGTGACGTGGAGGGTGAACCCGCCGCGCATCGCCTCGGTCACGGCCAGTCGGAGCGATTGCTGCGTGCGGCCAGCCGGAGTCCAAAACCGTTCCACCATCCGGTCGCGGTGTTCGAACTCGACGAACGCCCGGCCGGTTTCAAAGCCCGTGCCCCAGAGCGCCTCGAACTCCTTCCCGGGCTCGATCTCCCAGGCGGGCGCGGCCACCAACTGCGGGAGGTCCAGGCCCAGCCGCGGGGCGGCCGGGTCCAGGACGCGGATTCCAAGCATGGATTTGACGGTCTTGCCGAACCGATCCCGGGTCTCCAGCACGGCCCGGTAAAGGCCGGGGGCGAGTTCGAAACGGTTCGTCGTGGCTCCCGTGGCTTCGGTGCGGAAGGCCATTTCCGTCACCTTCTCCCCGAGCGGCCAGCGGTTCGGGTCGTTGGGGTCGGTCTGTTCATCCATTTCCACCTGGCCGCTCCGCGGACCGCTCCGGGGCGCCTTCGGAGGACGCGCCACGCGATGGATCCGGACCGTGCCCTCGGCCGCCTGCGGAGCGTCGTCCAGGGATTGGGTGGCGATGCGAATCTCGACCGCCCGGTCGCGAACCTGCCAGTCGGCGGCGGTCATTTCGACCTCGAGCGCCGTGTAGCCGATCTGGACGGAGCGTTGGGCGGAGCGGGTCTCGCCGGCGGCGTCGGTGACGTCGGCATGGACGGAGAACAGGAAGATCGGCTGGTCCGATTCCGCCACGGAGGCGTCGGGGGTGGCTTTGAATTCAATCGTGAAGGAGCCGTCGGTGCCCGCGACAGCGGTGCCATGGGCGATTTCCTGGGAGCCCTGGCCCATCGGGCCGCCGTGTCGGAACCAGCCCCACCAGGGAGGGAACCGGACCTGGCGGGTGACCCGCCACTTCACCTGGGCGCCATCGACAGCGGCGCCGGTGTAGGCGAGGGCCCGGCCGGTGAGCTGCACCGCTTCGCCGAGACGCGGCGCGGCCTTGGGGGTGTCGAGGTCGGCGTGGAACTTCGGGCGTTTGTATTCTTCGACCGACACGCCGATGGCGCCGGGGGCATCGCCTTCGACGACCAGGCTCATGGAGCCGTTGAGGCGGTCGCGGGGTGCGGTGAAGGTGCCGGCGAAGGATCCGTAGTTGTTGGCGCGGTGCTGTTGTCGGGCGATCTCCTTTCCGTTGGGATCACGGAAGATCACGGTGACGCTCCGGTCGGCCATCACCTGGTAGTTGGTGTTGGCGCGGTCGTGCCGGATGCTGATGCCCTTGTATTGGACGCTCTGGCCGGGGCGGTAGAGGGCGCGGTCGGTGAACAGCAGGGTTTCCTGCCAGCGATTCGGGTTGGGCTGGGGGCGGGGCCAGTAGACGTCCTGTTCCAGCGACACCCGTTGGTCGCCCTTGCGGGCCTCGATCAGGTAGCCGCGATCTGATCTGCGTTCGCGGAAGGCGAAGAACCCGAGTTCATCGGTGGTCTGCGGATCGATGCCCACCCGTTCGCCATTGGTGCCGAGGTACCAGGCGCGGAGGGTGGCGCCGGAGACCGGCTCCCCGGAACGCGCGTCCAGCACGAAGCCCTCAAGGTTCCCCGCCCGGGGACGCACCACCAGCGCGAGGTCGCTGACCCAGACCGGGAACGAATGAAGCGCGTTGTTGTCGTCGGAGAAATCCGCCCGGTGACTGGCAAAGATCAGGTAGTAACCGGGAGCCAGTCCGTCGGGCGCGGGCAGGTCATGCCGCCATTCGCGGTAGTCGGTGGTCGGGGGCAGTTCCGCGTCCCAGGCCAGGGCCACCGGACGATTGAGGTACTCACGGCGTTGCTGGGGATTGAGGTTTTCGGGGCGTGGACGACGGCGATCGAGGAAATCCTCCCAGTTCACGGCGACGGCGCGGAACCAGACGTGGGTGAGGTTGCGGTAACGGACCTGGATGTCGGGGCGGGGATTGGACCAGACCTTTTCGGAGAGGAGGCTGGCTGACGGGGCCTGGATCTGGTCGATGAGATTGCGGCACCACGAGGCGCCGGCGGATCCCGGGAAGGTTTGGGCGCCCTGGCTCGCGACGCGGTGGGCTTCCGTGAACTTCTCCTGCCGGTGCAGGATCTGGGCCCATTCGTGATGGCCGAAGGCGGCGAGGTTGTTGCCGGCGGCGCGTTCGACGAAGTCCTTCAGAGCCGCGATGTGGCGGTCGTCCTTGTCGGGGCCGGTGGCGACATTGCCGGCGAACCGGATCCGTTCCAGGTCGGCATCAAGCCATGCGGAGCGGTCGGTGTCGGCCTGATGGAAGCGGAGCAGCGACTGGAATAGCCCAATGGCCTTCAGGGCGACGGCGTTGGTGTCGGTGGTGGTGGTGGCCGGTTTCCACGCCAGGAATTCCTCGGGCGTTCCCAGGATCGGACTCGCGGCCGTGGGAACGAAGGCATCCTCGGGCCGTGCGCCGGCCTGTTCTCCCGAGGCGTAGAACCCGATGGCTTCGTGGGTCAGGAAATCAAAGAGCGTGGGACGCTGATTGTCCGGGGCGGTGCCGCGTTCGAGCAGGGCGTCGAAATCGGCGATCGGGGTGCGTTGCAGCGGGCCGGGTTGGGCGAGCGCCAGGGAGAACTGGCGGTCGATCTCGGCGAATAGCCGTTTGAGGTCCCAGGTTTTGAAGTCCTCCCCTGCCGCGGCTGGGGTGGTCGCGGTGCGCTGTCGGATGCGCCAGTTGTTCTGCTGAAAATAGTTCCAATAGGCGCGTCCGAGCAGGGCGTGGAAGACGGGTTGGAGCGGTTCGGGCGCGGTGCGCAAGGCGTCGGCGAGGCGGGTGACGCGTTCCTCGGGACGTTGCCCCTGGATCTGGGTTTCGAGGGCAATCCCCCGCGCGATGGCCTTGGCGGCCTCCCCCCACGCCCGTTCCCGAAGTGCGGCTTCAGCGATCGGTTTGAGGCGGTCGGCGGCGGTGCGGGGCTGGCCCTGCGCAACCGCGGATTCAACGGCTTTCCAGTCGGCGTCCCGCGGGCTGGCGGCCGAGGCGGAGGGGATCCTGGACAGGGTCATGGTGAGCATCAGGGCCAGGAGAGAGCCCCACAGAAGGCCTGGCGCCCTTCTTGTTTCCGTGGCCACTTCCGGCAGGCGAGGCCTTGCGGGCATCTGGGGAGGAAGGGGGACCCGTGCGGTGGAGCGGAAAGAGAAACGTTTCATGGCAAAGCCGGCTACCCCATTAGACCCTATTGGGAGGGATTTCTTAGCAAAATCTTGGGGTGCGGTTTTTTGGGGGGAGGGGAGTGGGGGAGGGGAGTGGAGGGAGAGATTAAGATTAAGAATAAGATTAAGAATAAGAGTGTTGGTCGAACGGTTCGGACCACGCACGACCCACGACCCACGACCCACTCCAACGCAGCCCCGCTTTGCACTGGCTGGGGGGAGGGGGCTTCGGGATAGTCCCCGGGCGGAGCGCGCTTCAGGGCGGGGGTTGGAACGGTCGTGGAAATCGGCACGATGGAGTGTCTGGCGCCTGGCGGAATCCGTTCCAATCCATTCATGTTCGCCGCTTTTCTTACCACGCTGCTGTTTTCGATCTCCGGCGTGACGGCGAAGCGTTCGACCCGTTATCTGCCGAGCCTGGAGGCCAATTTCTGGCGGCTCCTGCTGGCCACCGGGATGCTGGCGCTCTACGGCCACACGCTGGGGGCGGGTTTGGGCGGGCCTGCGTTTGGCTGGTTCCTCCTCAGCGGGTTCGTTGGCTTCGGCGTGGGCGACATCGCCCTGTATCTGGCGTATCCCCATCTCGGTTCCCGGCTGGTCATTCTGATTGTTCACTGCGTGGCGTCGCCCTTGGCGGCGGCGATCGAGTGGACGTGGATGGGGGTTCCCATGACCGGACGCGAGATGGTGGCCGGCTTCCTGATTCTGTCGGGCGTCGCGCTGGCGCTGGCTCCGGCTTCGGGAGCCGGGCTGGCTCTGGGGGGGCTTGCCGCGAAACTCTCCAGCGGCCGCGGACGCAGCATCGGGTTCGCCCTGATCGCGGCGGCGGGACAGGGGATTGGCGCGGTTCTGAGCCGCCGGGCTTTTGAAGTCACCCGGTTGGCGGGGCATCCCGTGGATGGCATTTCCGCGGCCTACCAGCGGATCCTGGCGGGCGTGGTGGTGAGCGCGATCTCGCTGCTTTGGCTGCGTCGGTGGGGTGCCCCGGGCAACGTCGTTCCGGCCGGGAAGAAGGACGGGAATGCTCCAGCCGGCGAGCCGGTGAAGTCGGGGATGGCCAAGGCGTTTCCCTGGCTGGTGATCAATGCCCTGGCCGGCCCGGCGTTGGGGGTGAGCTGTTTTCAGTGGGCCCTGGCGGAGCGGGGGACGGGCGTGGTGCTGCCGATCGTGGCCCTGACGCCGCTGACGATCATTCCGCTCTCGGTGTGGCTGGAGGGCGAACGCCCGAATCGCCGCTCCCTGGCGGGCGCGGTGGTGGCGGTGGCGGGTGCCGTGTTGCACGCGGTGAGCCACGTCAGGCCGTGACCAAGCCTCCTCGGTGCGGGGGCCAATTCCCCGGATAAGAAACCACGAAGGCACGAAGGCACGAGGGCACGAAGGAAGGATTTTCGGAAACAACCAGAACAGACGCACGGGGAGCGCATCTCGGAACTCTCCAGCCCCGCATTCCCTTCGTGCCTTCGTGGTGCCAACTGCATTTCCTTCGATCCGGGACGCGGGGATCGGTGGTCGGCACCGTGCCTTGCCGGACCGCGGAGCCGGGCGTAGCGTGGAATCCAGGATTACAGCCGATGTTTCGACGACCTTTTCGCGCCATCGCCCAGGGGCTTTTGCTCTGTCTTTGCCACGCCGCGACCGCCGTGGGCCAAGCGCAGCCCGTCATCAACGAGATCCATTACGATCCCCCGGAGCCGACCGTCCGGGCCGAATTCGTTGAGCTCCATAATCCCACCGCCCAGGCCGTGCGTCTCGATGGCTGGCGGCTGGCCGGCGGCATCGACTACACGATTCCCGCCAACACCGAGATCCCGGCGGGAGGCTACCTGCTCCTGGCCGAGGATCCCGCCACGGTGCGGAGTCGATGGAACCTTGCGGCCCTAGGTCCCTGGCAGGGTAAGCTTCGGAATTCCGGGGACACCGTGGAGCTGCGGGATGCCCAGGGTGTGTTGCGGGATCGGGTGGGCTATGGCGCTGGTTTTCCCTGGCCGACCGTGGGTGTGGCTCCGGGGTATTCCATCGAGCGGTTGAACCCGGGCCTCGATGGCGATCTCGGCGGGCACTGGCGCGCCTCGGTGGCGGCCGGACAGAGCCCCACGGGGCGGAACACAGTGATCGAGGCGGGCACCGACTGGCGCTATTTCAGGGGCGACGCCCAGCCCTCGATCCCGGGGACGGTGTGGCGCGGCGTGAATTTCAACGATGCCGCCTGGGCGACGGGCCGGCTTCCGATCGGGTACGATGCTTCGTTGGGCTTCGGCACTCGGTTGGATGACATGCGCGGGGCGTACACTTCTTTTCTTCTGCGGCGGACCTTTGAGCTTGCGGATCCGGCGGGGGTGACGGCCCTGGAGATCAAGGCCCTGTACGATGACGGGTTCAAACTTTGGATCAATGGTCAGGCGGTGTTGGACGCCACCATGCCGGGGGGCGAGGTGGCGCTGAACGCGGTGGCCGGGGGAACCCGGGAATCGAATGAGTACGAGACCTTCGCGGTGAGCGTGCCGCCGGGATTCCTTCGAGTCGGGGCGAACGTGGTGGCGGTGCAGGTGCATAACGTTTCCCTGGGCAACAGTTCCGACTGCTTTTTCGATGCGCGCATCACGGCGATCCGGGGGCCGACGGGGCAGGGTCCCACGCCGGGTCGGCAGAATATTGTTTTCACAACGAACGCTCCGCCGGCCATCCGGCAGGTGGAACATAGCCCGGTGCGACCGCGCTCCGGTCAGTGGGTGACGATCACGGCGAAGGTGACGGATCCGGACGGGGTGGGCTCGGTGGTGCTGGGCTATCAGGTGGTCCGACCCGGGGCGTATCTGGCGCTCGAAGATGCGGCGTATGAGACGGCCTGGACTCAACTGCCGATGCGGGATGATGGCTTGGGTGGCGATGCGGTGGCGCGGGATGGGGTTTTCACGGTGGTGGTTCCGTCGACGGCCCAGGTGCATCGCACCTTGGTGAGGTATCGGATCACGGCGACCGACGGAGGGGGCCGCGCGGTGCGGGTGCCGTATGCGGATGATCCCCAGCCGAACTTTGCGTATTTCGTGTACGACGGTGTTCCGGCGTGGACCGGGGCGGTTCGGCCGGGGGCGGCGGGTGCGCTGGGGCAGGTGTTCACGGTCAGTTCGAATGAGATGAACCGGCTGCCGACGCTCCACTTGTTGGCGAAGCGCGAGGCGGTCGAGCAGTCGACCTGGGGCAGCCGCTATGGCGGGGATGCTTATCTGTGGGCCGGGACGCTGGTCTACGAGGGACGGGTGTATGACCACATCCGGTACCGGGCGCGGGGCGGGGTGTGGCGCTATGCCATGACCAAGAACATGTGGAAGTTCGACTTCAACCGCGGCCATGACTTCGAGGCCCGGGACGATTGGGGACGCAAGCTCGAGGTGGGATGGACCAAGCTCAACCTCGGGGCGTCGATCCAGCAGGGCGACTACAACCATCGCGGCGAGCAGGGCATGTTCGAATCGACGGGATTTCGCATCTTCGAACTCGCAGGCGTGCCGGCCATGCGTTCGGCGTTCGCGCAATTCCGGGTCATCGACGACGCGCCGGAGGTGGTGTCGGGGAACCAGTACGAGGGTGATTTCTGGGGCGTGTATCTGATGCTCGAACAGCCGGACGGGCGGTTCCTGGATGGCCACGGTTTGCCCGACGGCAACCTGTACAAGATGGAGGGCGGCACCGGGGAGTTGAACAACGCGGGTCCGCAGGGGCCGCTGGACAAGTCGGATCTCAACGCGTTTCTGGAGACCTACACCTCGGCCGATGAAACCTGGTGGCGGGCGAACCTGGATGTCGACCATTACCTGGGATACCAGACGGTGGTTCAGGCCATTCACCACTACGACATCTGCTACGACAAAAACTTCTTCTATTACCTCAATCCCGAGACCCGGCAGTGGCGGGTGGTGCCATGGGACCTGGACCTCACCTGGGCGGAGAACATGTTCGACCCGGGTTGCGGTGGCGTGGACCGCATCAAACAGCGGCTGCTGCCCGGGTTCCTGACGTTCCCGGCGGTATGGCGCCAGTGGCAGAACCGGATCCGGGATTTTCGGGATCTCCTGTGGAACGAGGACGAGGCGGCGCGGCTGATCGATGAACAGGCGGCGCGCCTGCGAGGCCCGGCCAGCGGCCCGACCGTGTTGGATGCCGACCGGGCCCAGTGGGATTACAACCCCAAGATGGCCGATCCCAACTTCTCCACCGCCTCGCATTCGAAGGCCGGTCAGGGCCGGTTTTACCAGTGGCCGAATTATCCGGAGTCCGAGGTCAGCCGCGATTTCGCGGGGTGCGTGAAACTGATGAAACGGTATGTCGGGTTTCGGTCAACGAATGCCGAAGCGCGCGCCCGGGCCCTCGATCTGCTGGCGGCAGATGCGGCGATCCCGGCGCGGCCGACGCTTACCTACTCGGGGCCGGCGACCTTTCCGGTGAATGCCTTGAAGTTCCGGTGTTCGAACTACGCCGGGTCCCGGCCGGTGGCGGCGACACGGTGGCGGGTGGGCGAGATCACGCGTCCGGCGGTGGCGGGGCCTGCCTGGGCGGCGGCCGAGCCCTGGAAATATGAAATCGCGGATGCCTGGGAGAGCGGTCGTCTGGCGGGGTACGCGCCGACGCTCGACGTTCCGCCGGGCGCGCTTCGTGTGGGGGCGGTTTACCGGGCCCGAGTCCAGTTCGAGGATGTGGAGGGACGAACCAGCCGGTGGTCGGCGCCCGTGGAATTTGTGGCGGGCGCGCCGGATTCTGCGAGTTCGCTGGCTTCGAATCTGCGCGTGACCGAGCTCATGTACCACGCGACCGGAGGGTCGACGAACGACTTCATTGAACTGCACAACGCCGGCACGACGCCCCTCGCGCTGGGGGGCGCGGCGTTCACCCTGGGGATCGAGTACACCTTTCCGGCCGGCACCACGCTTGCCCCGGGCGCGTATCTGGTGCTCACCCGGGCGTCGGCGGCGGGGAATTATGCGGGCTTCCGGACGCGGTACGGACTCGGAACCAGCGTGGCCGTGTACGGGCCGTACTCAGGGAATTTCAGCGACGCCGGGGAAACGGTGGTCTTGCGCGATGCGGTGGGAGGCACCGATCTCATCTCCTTCACCTACGGGGATGGCCGGGGCTGGCCGGTGGCGGCGGATGGCGCCGGCCATTCGCTGGTGCCGCGTGCCGACTTTGGTTCGGCGGCGAGCGGGGCCTTGGATTTCGGCGGCAACTGGCGGGCCAGCGCGGAGATTCTCGGATCCCCGGGGCGGGCGGATCCGGAGCCGGACACCTCGATCGTGCTCAACGAATTGGTGGCCCACACCGACTTCCTCTCCGAGTTCGATTCGAACGACTGGGTGGAGCTATACCACCGCGGCGCCACGGCGGTCACCCTGGGGGCGGGTTGGTTTCTCAGCGACGATCCCGACAACCTCAAGCGCTGGCAGATCCCCGCGTCGACGGTCCTGCCGGCGCGAGGCTGGGTGGTGTTCGACGAAGTGACGGGGTTCAACAGTCCGCGGGGGACGGGATTCAGCCTGAATAAGGCGGGCGAGCAGGTTTTCCTGAGCCACTTTCCAGCCGGTGGACGGGGCCGTGTGGTGGATGCGGTGAGCTTCGAAGCCCAGGAGAACGAGTGGGCCCTGGCGCGGATTCCTGATGGCGGGAACTACTGGGATCAGGCCATTCCGCGCACGCCCAAGGCGGCGAATGCCGCCCTGCTGCCCCGGGTGGTGATTTCGGAGGTGCAGTATCACGAGGCCGGATTGCCGACGAACCGCGTTGCGGCGGAGTTCCTGGAGTTCGTGGAAATCCACAACGCCACGAGCCGCCGGGTGGAGCTGTTCAACACCAATACCGTGTGGCGATTGACCGGTGGGATTGACTTCAACTTCCCACTGGCGCTTTTCCTCGCCGCCGACGAACGCGTGCTGGTGGTGCCGTTCGATCCGGTGGCCAGTCCCACGACGCTTGCGGGCTTCCGCGCAACCCACCAGGTGCCCGCCAACGTCCGGATCTTCGGTCCGTACACCGGGCGTCTCAACAATGACGGCGACCGCATCGCGCTCGAGCTGGCCCAGGCCCCGGACGTCCCGGGGGACCCGATCACCTGGGTGATCGTGGATGAGGTCACTTACTTCGATCGCGACCCGTGGCCGGGCGGTGCCGATGGCGTGGGAACGTCGTATCAACGCCGATCGGCGACCGTGCCCGGGAACGATCCGGCGAACTGGTTCGCGGCGGCTCCGACGCCGGGGCGTGCTCCCGCGGTCGGGGATCCGGACACCGACGCCGATGGGATGCCGGACGCATGGGAGAATCTGCATGGGCTCTCGCCCAAGGATCCTTCGGATGCCGCGTTGGACCTCGATTCGGACGGGTTGAGCAATCTCGCGGAGTATCAGGCGGGCACGGATCCGAGGGATCCGGCGAGCGCGTTGAAACTCGTGGCGGTCGCTTCGGCGAACGGGGTGTCGGTGGACCTCACCTTCACCGCCGTGGCGGGTCGCGGGTATGTCATCGAGGAGAAGGATCTCGGGGTGGGCGGCAGTTGGGCGACCGTGCAGGTGGTGCCCCAGGGGGCGGCGACGCGCGCGGTGACCGTGTCCATCCCGGTGAACGCGGGAACCGCGGGCCGCTGGCAGCGGGTGCGGTTGTTGTAGGGCGCTGGAGAATCCATCCGGCCATGCATGAAGTGGGGATCGCCGAGGAGTTGTTGCGGAGCGCCGAGGAATCCGCGCTCCGGGCCGGGTGCCGGACTCTGCGCCGGATCGAGGTGCGGGTCGGGATGTTCAGCAGTGTCGAACCGGAGGCGTTGACCTTTGCGTTCGAGGCCCTGAAACCGGGGACCCGGGCGGCGGCGGCAGAGTTGGTCATTGAACGGGTCCAACCGCGTGCGCGTTGCGGGGCTTGTCGGCGTGAGTTCGTGCCCGCGGCGGTGGTGGTTCTCTGTCCGGGGTGCGGTCAGCCCGGGGCGGAGGTCACGGGAGGATTCGAACTCGACCTGATGCGAATCGAAGCTGAATAGGTAGCGCGGCCGCTCCGCGCGGCTCTTGTTCGGTCGGGTCCTGTTCTGCGAATCTGCGGGCATGTCGGACGGCTTGCTTGGCGGGGTCAGTCTCCTGGTTCTCGACGACGAGGCGTTGTGGCGTCGTCGGTTGGTGGCTTACCTGGAACGCGCCGGGGCCGACGTGACGGCCGTGGGCGACCTGGCCTCGGCACGTCGGGCGTTCGAGTCGGGTTCCTTCGATCTGGCCCTGTTGGATGTGCATCTTCCGGACGGACTGGGCACGGACTTGCTGACCTCGGGGACAATTCCGCCGACCACAGCCGTGGTGGTGATGACCGCGGAAGGCGGTGTTTCCGGGGCGGTGGAAGCCATGCGCCAGGGAGCACAGGATTATCTCACCAAGCCGTTCGAACCCGAGGAACTTCCCCTCGTCTTCCAGCGCATCCGCCGACGCCGCGAGAGCCAGCGCATCGAGGAACACCGGCGCGAGGATGAACTCCCGCGCGAGGACGAGTTCGTCTTTGGTTCAGCGCTGGCCGGTCTGCGGTCGCAGTTGGACCGTATCCTGGCGGCGGACCGCCGCATGCAGACGGATCTGGCGCCGGTGCTGATCCATGGGGAGACCGGGACGGGCAAGACGAGCATCGCACGCTGGCTGCATGCCCGGGGGCCGCGCGGCGAGCAGCCGATGGTGGAGGTGAACTGTTCAGCCCTGCCGGAGACGCTGGCCGAGGCGGAGTTGTTCGGACACGAACGCGGGGCGTTCACCGATGCCCGGGCGGCGCGCATGGGATTGTTCGAGGCAGCGCGGGGAGGGACGTTGTTTCTGGATGAGCTGGGGAGCCTCTCCCTTCCGATCCAGGCCAAGGTCCTGACCGCCATCGAGGATCGTAAAATCCGGAGGTTGGGCGGCAACAAACCAATCGCCGTGGATGCCCGGGTCATTGCGGCGTCGAACCGGGACTTACGGGAGATGGTCGCCAAGGGGCAATTTCGCGAGGACCTCTTTCATCGTCTGGATCTCTTCCGACTGACGCTGCCACCGCTAAGGGAACGCCCGCAGGACATCGTGCCCCTTGCGGAAGCGTTGATGCGCCGGGCGGGTCGACGCCATCGCCTTCAGGCGAGGGAGATTTCGCAGGAGGGCTGCCGCCGGCTCACGGAGCATGCCTGGCCCGGGAATGTCCGTGAACTCGCGCACGAACTGGAGCGGGCGCTGGTGTTTGAGGAGGGGCTCTTGCAGTTCACCGCGCTGGCGGGGGTTGCAGAAGCGCGACCGGTCGGCAGTGCGTCCAACCCGCTTCCGGGGAAGGGTGCGGTACCCCCGGCCTCCGAATGGTTTAATCCGGCATTTCGATTTCCGGACCAGGGCTTCTCCCTGGAGTCGGCCATCGACCGCCTGGTCCGTCAGGCGGTCGATCAGAGCGGTGGGAATGTGTCGGCCGCCGCCCGGTTGCTGGGGGTCTCGCGGGATGTGGTGCGCTATCGCATGGAGGGCATGGCGGCCCGACCTGACGAACCCGCCAAAAGTTGACCAGCATCTGGAGGTACAGGAAGTCGGTGCCGGCACCACCTCCGGCCACTTTCTTTGATCCCTGCGGGATCAGGCTTGGGACGGCCCAACCCCTCTGGCCCGGGGAATGCTTCTCTGGAACTGCTGATGAATGATGAACAGCAATCATGGAAACGATCGCCCCTGGACAGCCGGCAACTGCGCGCTTTCGCGACGTTGGCGCGAACGGCCAGCTTTACGGCCGCGGGCCGCGAACTGTTTCTGTCCCAATCCGCGATCAGCCATTCGATGCGGGCCTTGGAAGAGGACGTGGGTTGTCGCCTTTTTGACAGGGTGGGTAAAAAGGTCAGTCTGACCTTGGCCGGGGAGCAGTTGCTCCAGCACGCCGAGAAAATTCTCGGTGAAATGGATCAGGCCCGGGAATCCCTGGGGCACCTGGGCAAGTGGGGGCGCGGGCGACTGCGGATCGGGGCCAGCACGACGGTTTGCACGTACATCCTGCCGACCGTGTTACGGGAGTTCAAAGAGAGCTTCGCGCACTACGCGATCACCATCGTGCCGGCGGACACGGCGCAGATGCTGAACCTGCTCCATGGCGGCCGGGTGGATCTGGCGCTGGCGCTGGAGCCGAAGCCCGAGGAGAAGCTGGTGTTCGAACCACTGTTCGAGGACGAACTCGCCTTCCTGCTCAGTCCGCGTCATCCGTGGGCGGTCGCCGGGGAGATCGACCGACGTGAGGTGCCGACCCAGAACTACATTCTCTACGATCGGAACAGTTACACGTTCCGCCTGGTGGAGGAGTACTTCCGGCGCGAGAAACTGGTGCTCAACACCTTCTGTGAATTGGGCAGCATGGAGGCCATCAAGGAGTTGGTGAAACTGGACCTTGGCATCAGCGTCCTGGCGCCGTGGATTGCCCGTGAAGAACTGCAGGCGGGCACGCTGGTGGCGCTGCCGCTCGGCAAACGGAAACTTCGCCGCCAATGGGGCATCGCCCGCTGGCGCTCCCGGACCCTGAATCTCGCCGAGGAAACGTTCGTGCGCCTTTGCCGGGATGTGACCGAGCAGATGACCCGCGAGACCGCCCATTGGACCGAAGAACGACGCACCAGCGCGGGTTGAGGGCAATCCCATCCGAATTCTGTCCTTCAGCCCGGGGTTGGACCGTATCCACGCGGACCTACCCCGGGGGCCCCGGCACGCCCTACGCTGGAAAACCACATCCCCGTTCCTTGCTGGTCGGTTCGGCCCCCCGTGGTTTTTGTGCGGATCGTCCAGATATCGTGCCAAACTCCGCCCCTGACACACCGCCTCAAGTTGTGCTCAGGTTCTGGAAAACCGCGATCCGCATGATCCCTTATCCCACGCTGAGACTCGCCCTCGGCCTCCTGTTCGGTGCTCTCCGCCCGATCCAAGCGGCGGTGCCCTCCGACTACCAGGGCACGCCTTTCACGGACACAATCCACAAGTCCGGCCCTCCCAACATCCCCGGCGTGGTGCAATGCGCCCTGTACGATCTCGGGGGCGAAGGGATCGCGTATCACGACAGCGACGCCCTCAACAACGGCAGCGGCAAGCTGAACCTCGAGGTTGGCCATCAGCGCGCCCACGCCAGTGAGTACGTCTGGCACTTCAGGAAGGATGAGGGCGTAGACTTGTCATTCGTGAAAGACTGGGCCGACCTGAACCACACCAACCTGGTCGCGCCACACATCAACCAGTTCTACATCGGGTGGACCGAAAACGAGGAGTGGTGCAACTACACCGTCCACGTCACCCGCCCGGGCACCTATAGGATCCGCTGCCTGTATGCGTTCCAAGCCAACACGGTGAAGTTCGAACTAAACGGCAAACCCGCGGCCGAGTGTCACCTCCCGGTGGCCACCAAGAATTATCACCACTGGAACCTCGCCGAGATCGGCACCATTACCTTTCCCACCGCGGGACTCCAGGTCCTCACCTTCCACTACGGCAAGGGAAACAACTTCGCCTACTTCGTTTTCGAACCTCGATAGTCCGCCGCGCATCATGAATGCCGCGGACACCGCAGCTCCTTCGTCACCGCGTCTCACCGTTCTTCTCAAGGGCCTCTACCCATCCCAGATCGCTGACGCCACCGCCCGACGCCTGGAGGATGTGCTCGCCAAGCACCGCGAAGAACTGGCGTCGTCCCGTTTGGCACCGACGTTGTCCGAACGGGACGTCCTGCTGATCGCTTGCGCCGACCACGTCCAGGCCGCTGGCGAATCTCCCCTGCGAACGCTCGCCAGGTTCTGCGAACAACGGCTGTCACCTCTGATCAGGGGGGGTCATCTCCTGCCGTTTATCCCTGGACCTCCGACGATTGTTTCTCGGTGAAGGACTACTTTGCCGTCGCTCCCGAATACGGAACGTGGTCCGACGTCGCGGCGTTCCGGCCGACTCTGTCCTTTGGCTGGCGGGCAACGGACCGCTTCCGGTGCGGCTTGCGATCGAGGGCGGTTCCCGCTGACCCCAGGTCGCCGATGCTTCCAGCTGGCCAGACCGTATGCGATTCGGAGTGGGTCGCTGTCGACGGCAAGCGGGTGATCAAGGAGGGCAAGAATCAACAATTTAGAAACGACCCTATTGGAACAATCATTGTGTTCCTTCGGTGGAAATCATTTTCAAAAAGCAGCGATGCGTTGGATGACCCAGAACATGGCCAGGCCGCCGATGGCGTAGGGCGGTGTGAGCTGCGCCCAGCGCGGAGCGGGGAGTTTCACACGGACCGCCAAGGCGATAAGCGAAAGCACGACTCCGATGAAGAGGAGGTGTCCCGCTTCCACGCCGATGCTGAAGAACAACAATGCCGTGGGAATATGTCCGTCCGGCAAACCGGCTTCGCTCAACCCGCTGGCAAAACCCAGGCCATGCATCAGTCCGAAGCTGAACGCCACAATCCACGGGGCGCGCGCCGTGAGTCCCGCGCGGCCCTGCCGGCCATGCACAATTTCCGACGCCACAAACACGATGCTCAAGGCGATGACGGCCTCGACCGGCGCTTGCGGAACGCGGATGTAACCCAGCGCTGCCAGCGTGAGGGTGATGCTGTGCGAGATGGTGAACGCGGTGACGGTCTTCAGGAGCGTCCAGTGCCGCGTGTCGAGGGACAGATTGAAGGCGCGGAGCTTTGTGATGCGTCCCTTGGCACCCGTTCCCAGACAAATGAGGAGCAACGCGAGGATGAATAGCAGGTGGTCAATGCCCGAGAGGATGTGCTCGATCCCCAGCACGGTGTAAGTCCGCGCCACCTCCAGCGCGCGCGGCGCGGCTGCGACTACGAATGACGGGGCGGACGGCGTGAGGCGGGTGACTTGCGTGGTGCCGTCGAGACGTTCCAAACGCACCAGCACATCGGTCATCGTCGAAGCCAGACCAGCGATGTGGACTGTGCCGCCGGTCAATCCGCCCGCGCACTTCACAGTCCAGCGTTCGGTAAAGGCGTTGTTGACCATCGTCGCGCGCGGCTCGGTGACATTCGTGCAGCCCGCCGGAAGTTCCACGTAAAGTCCGAGGCGCAAATTTTCGCCGCGACCCGGCACCTTCCACAGTGCGGCGTAAGTGTCCGGTGCGGTCTGGCGCAACTCGAGATACGCGGGTCGCACCTCATGCGCGGACGCGCTGCGGACAAGGGTCGCGAGCAGAACCAGGAGGAGGAGCGCGCGTTTCATTTCGCCTCCGCAAGTTTCTTCGGCCCCTTCGCCGGCTCCAAGCCATCGATGGTCACGTTGTAGCGTTTCAACAGTTCCGAATAGAACTTTGCATTCGTTTCCAGCCGCCGCGCGTTCGCCCACTCGCGACGCACCGTGTCGCGCACATCCGCCAGCTCGGGCTGGCGGCCTTCCGTGCGTTCGCTGACCAACACCAGATGAACACCGTAGCCGGACTCAATCGGTCCCTGCCATTGGCCGGGCTTCACCCCACGCAACGTCGCCGCGAATTCTTCGCCGAACTGTTTCGCGATTTCTCCCGCCGGCATGGATTGGAACGCGTGTTCGAGCAAAAACGAATCGCCCAACGCTGCACCGTCGGTCTTGCCGCCGGCCTGCTGCAACTGCGCCAGCAGTTGCGCGGTATCGCGCGCGAGGTTGTCGCCGTGCTTGGCGGGATTGAGATACACTTGGTTGAAGGTGAACCGCGGCTCGACGTGAAACGAATCGGGGTGCGCCTGCAAATAGGCGTTCAAGTCGGCGTCGGTCGGCTCGGTTTGGGCCGCGATGTCTTCGGACACGAATTCCAGTTTTTGCCGCAAGCGTCGGCGGATGACTGTGTCATCCTTGTCCAATCCCAGCGCGATGGCTTCACGCGTCGCGATTTCCTCGCGCACCCAGTCGTCCACCAGGCCTTTGAGTTCCTCGTGCGTGGGCGGCCTCTGCCAGGTCCTCGCGAAGCCCGCCGCCAGATGCTCGACGTGCCCTTCGGTCACGACGAACTTCCCCGGCTCACGGTGGCTGCCGGGTTTGGTCATCCATCCATAGGCGATGAACAGGCCCGCCCCCAGGAGGAGGAAGTGGAACAATGGTTCCTTCAGAATTCGTTTCATCTCCGTCGTCTGATTATTCGCCGGTGAAATCGCGGACCGCCCACTCGGGCAGCCCGAGTGTTTCACAATCGAGTCACTTCCCTGGGTTATACCAAATCGGCGAGGTGTAGGCGCGCTCCTGGGTCGTCATCGGGACTTCCGGCGGCATTTTGATGCCGAAGCGAAGCGCCTCGTAAGCGGTCCAGCGCGGCGTGGGGATCTCGATGACGCGGGCGTAGTAAAACGCGGGTTGCTCCGCATCGAACTCCGGGTCCGTCCACGTGGCGGCGAGTTCCGGTGATCCAATGGTGTTTTTCCAGGTCGCTTTCGCAACGTCTACCGTGTTGCCGACCGCAGGAATTCTTCCATCCGCGCCGCGCTTGCGGTCACCGCTCCAGACGACGTCGTAAACCTTCTCGTGAGTCTTGCCACTCGTGTCGAGCCAGCCTTTGACGATCTGGATGCGATCGAGGTTGCCGCTGTAGGAATCCTTCAGCGCGGCGACGAGGAAGTTCGGAGCCTTGCCGACTTCGCCCTTGCGCAAATCGCCGCCCATTGGCACGCCCTTCGCATAGCCGACGCCAGCAGGAAGTCGCGACTGCGCGTCGTCCGCAGTGAAATCCCAACCGCCGAAGAAGCGGACCACCATGCGCGGACCGGTGGTGGCATACGTTTCCTTGCGCTTCATCGCGTCGAAGATGGCCTCGCGCGTGTTCTCCGTCGCCCAGACACCGGCATAACCGGCGGCGGCCTGCTGCCAGCCTTTGATGGTGAATTTCGGATCGGGCGCTTCGATGACGACATGCTCCCAACGGTGCGGTCCAGGCTCTACTCCCGAGTGCTTGCCAAAGAAGTTGTCCTCCTCAACCGCCGCCATGGCGGTGTGCGCGTCGGTGCCGGAAACCATGCCGAACTTGAATGGGTTCACGCCGAGTATCCGCTCCATGAGCAGGCCATTCTTGAGGGCCTCGCGCGTGTATTCGTATTGCAGCATTCCTGGCTTCTTGGCCTCGGTGCCGTTGAGGTTGGACTTGTCCCACTTCTCATAGTCGGCGAACTCGTCATTCGGTGAGAGCGCGGGATGCGCCTCGCTGTCGCCCTTGATCTGGGTGACTTCGACAATCGGCTCGAAGCGCGCGCGCAATAGCGCCAGTTCCTTCGAGTAGGGTTTGCCGTCGAAGGTCTCGACCGAGAACATGCGACCATTGCTCAGGTTGCCGTTGTGCGGGATGGCCAGCACCTCGGCTCCAGTCTCTTTTTCGAACGCGGCCAGATGCCTCCAAAGGTCTTCCGGATTCTGACTGTCGAATTGCGAGTAAGGAACGGTGCGGTTCGCCATACTGGCATTGCCGCGGAAGAGCACGTTGCGGTGCAGATTGTTGCCGCCCATCGTGGTGTATTCGAAACCGATGATCGCGCTGAAGCGGCCGGGTTCGTTGTATTTGTCCGCCAGCGCGGTGTAAGCCTGCCAGGCATTGCGCACGGCCTTGTCGCTCTTGATCGGCGCTTCCTTGGTGGACAGCGAGGCCACGATCTCCATGGCGGTAGCAAAGACCTTGTCGTTGTCTCCGCTCTTCAACGCGTCATACCATTTCCTCCCGATTCGCGTGGCGAGAATTTCAGGGTCACCGCTGAGCAACTGCGGCATCAAACCATACATCTCGGCGTGGTCGGCGATCACCAGAAAGTCCAGCGGCCGGGACAGCTTGGCCCGCAGTCCGTAAGTGGTGGCGATCTCCTCGCCGCGGGCGAAGCGGAAGGCATCCTCCTGACCGACGCGGCACATCGTGCCTGCATCCACCGAGATCGCGGTATGCAAATGCGTGTCACCCCACAAAACGCGCGTCGGATAATTCCGCCCGGCATAGGGCGAGAAGTTTGGCCGAGAGATATGCGCCACGTCTGCCTTCGTGATCCCCTCATGGTTGTCGGCGTCCGCCGCCCAGGTGATGGAGGCGAACGTGCCGACGGCGAGCAGGAGCAAGGTGGGTACTGTTCGTTTCATGTTCTTGTTTCCTTTCGTTAATTTTACGTCACCTCGCCGGATTGTACCAGATCGGCGAGGTGTAGCCGCGTTCTTGCAGCGTCATGGGCACTTCCTTGGGCATCGTGATGCCGTAGCGTTTGCATTCGTAGGCGGTCCAGCGCGGCGTCGGGATTTCGATGACGCGGCCGTAGTAGAAGGCCTTGAGCGCGGGATCGAAGTCCGGGTCCTTCCAGACGGCGATCAACTCGGGCGATCCAATCGTGTTGGTCCAGGTGGCGTTCGAAACGTCCACCGTGTTGCCCACAGCTGGCAGCTTGCCGTCGGTGCCTGGTTTGCGGTCGCCGGACCACGCCACGTCATAGACCTTCTCGTGCAACTCGCCCTTCGCGTCCATCCAGCCCTTGATGATCTGGTATCGGTCGAGGTTGCCGCTCAACGGGTCCTTGAGGGCGGCGACGAGAAAGGTGGGCGACTTCCCGGCGGGAGCCTGGTGAAGATCGCCACCCATTGGCACGCCCTTGGAATATCCCGCTTCCGACGGCATCCGCGTCTGGGCATCCGTGGCGTCAAAGTCCCAGCCGCCGAAGAAGCGCAGCGTCATGCGGGGGCCGGTGGTCGAGTAAGCCTCTTTGCGCTTGAGCGCGTCCCAAATGGACTCGCGCGTATTCTCCGTCGCCCAGACGCCCGTGTAGCCGGCGGCGGCCATCTGCCAACCGACGACATTCACTTGCGGAGTCTTGATGACCGCGTGCTTCCACCGATGAGATGATGGTTCCACACCTGTGTGTTTGCCAAAGAAGTTATCTTCCTCCGCCGTGGTGAGCCCGGTGTGGGTGTCGGTTCCGCTGACGAAACCGAACTTGAAGGGATTAGCCCCAAGCTTCTCTTCGAGCTTCAGACCTTCCTTGAGCGCCTGCCGCGCATACTCCCGCTCCAACATGCCGGGCTTCTTCGGAATGCCGGCGAGGTTGGCCTGGTCCCACTTCTCGAAATTGGAGAATTCGTCGGTGGGTGAGAGGGACGGCTGCGTTTCGCCGTCGCCCTTGATCTGCGTGATCTCATACATCGGCTCCCACTTCGCGCGCGTTTCGGCCCATTCGCGAGTCAGGGGATTGCCCAGGAACGTGGAGAGCGCGAACATCTTTCCATTGGACAGGTTTCCGTTGTGGGGAATCGCGAGGAGTGACCCGCCTGTTTTAGCCTCCCAAGCCGCCATCCACTTCCAAAGGTCTTCCGGATTCTCACTGTCGAAGGTCGTCATCGGAATGACCATGTCGGCCAGAACCTTGCCATCCCGGTAAATCACATTGCGATGCAGGTTGTCGCCGCCACCGGCATTGCTCGTCCACTCGTAGCCGATAAAGGCGGTGAATCGCCGCGGCTCGTTGTATTTCTCCATGATCGCGGTGTTCTTCTGCCAGATCGACAGAGCCAGCTTGGGATCCTTCATCGCTGCTGGAACCTTGTTGTTCGACTGCGCCGCGATCATCTCGCTTGCCGCCTCCACACCCTTTCCGCTGGCCATCATGTCGTGCCACTTCTTGATGAGCGGATCGCGCATCAGATTGGGATTCCCGTCCCGGATCTCGAAGATCACGCCAGCGGCATCGGAGTGGTCGGTGATTGCCACCCAGTCGAGCGGGCGGCTCAACTTCACCGGCTCGCCGAGCGACGACATAATCTGCTCACCGCGCGCGAAACGCACCGCCTCCTCCGGCCCAAGCGTGCAGCCGAAGGCACCCGCATCGACCGACCAGCCGGTATGCACATGCTGGTCGCCCCACAGGACGCGCGTGGGGTAGTTGCGGTTGGCGTAGGGAGAGAAGCCCCGCTTCGGGAATGCTTTCGCAGCCGCCTCGACGTTCATCTCTCCCAGGTGTGGGTCGGACACGGGCTTGTTTTGCGCGAATGCCGGCAGCGAGTACCCCGTCAGCCCTAATCCAAGGCCGAGGGTCACAATCATGCTTTTCGATCTCATCGTTTTGCTTGTTCTCCGTGTTTCCAGAGACACAGAAGCGTGGATGGGTCCGTGGAGGCTGTCGAGAACAGCACGTTGGTGTCGAGGAACGCCGACGTCATCGGCGATCCTTCCTCACCCGCTCGTGCGGGATCGTCTTCGCGTCCAGTCCCATCATGCGAACGACTTCAAGAGCCGCGCGGTAATCGTCGGTGTCAACGGCGTTGTTCAGGCGGAGCTCGGCGATGCGTTTGGGAGTGTGGATTTCCACCGGATAGGCGACGACGGGCGGGAGGAGAGGTTGCAGGATTTAGTCCTCACTATTGAAACTCGTTCGCATTCGACGAAAGATTCGGTTCGTGCCGCGAAAGGTACGAATGGAATATGCCGGGCCTCTTTATCGCGTCACCAAACGCCGCGATCGCCGCGAGACGGTTTTCTCTTACCCCGTTACCAGCCCGTGCATGCGGCTCACTCACTCATAGAGTTTCCGTATCCGCACGACATCGGCCTGATAGACCTTGAGGGTTTCCTCGGGAGCGCTCATGGCGCGGATCAGCGCCTCGTGACCCTCGACGCGCCGGCCCGCTTTGTTGAAGCCTTCGGCAGCCCTCAATTCGCTCGCCAGCGCGTCCTTCGGGCGGCGCGCTCCCTTGAACGCCACCGCGAGCCTCTCATCCACCCAGGGTGCGCTGCGCAGCGCAGCGTTGTCGGTCTTCGGCAATCGATCGAGCGCCCTTCGGGCCATCTGCCATTGGAAAATGGCCCCATCCATCCTGGACTCGTCGCCCCACTGCTGCTGCTTTTCGAAGATGGTTCCGAGAATGGTGTGGAACTTCACCAACCGCCCCCAGTCGGTGCCCACCTGGCGTCGGTACTCCTGGCCCTTTTCATCAAACAACTCCCGAACGAACGACTTCAGGATCACGCCCCCCTCGTCAAGGCGTTGTCCGGCTCCCGGGTCGCCATCGACGAGCAGGATGTTGGCCGCGTAAAGGCCCGCCTCGAGGTTTGTCGTGTCCAGTGCCCAGGCGTGACTGTAGGCGCCCAGCGCGGGACGCAGGGCGCGCGCGCGATAGTTCTGGGCCCCGATCCCGGCCAGGAACCGCGAAAGAACACGACGCGTCTCGGGGGCCAGGCCCGCTGCGAGCCCCGATTCCGCCTTCGCGGGACTGAATTCGATCGGCAACTCCGTCGTGAATACGCGGTCAATGACACTTAACAACCGACTCGCCACCGGAACCAGATTCTCCCGGGGAACGCCTTTCAACGACTCGGACCAATTGCTCCGATAGCCCTCCCGATCGACGGCGGCTTCCGTGAAATACCGGAGCAGTCCTTCCACCAGATCCGGATAGCGGGGATGAGGTTGCCAGTGGGGAACGGTGGTCAGCGCATCCCGCAGGGAGCGCGCTGCCCCCGGGAAGTCCCGCTGCCGCAGTTGCTCGTTCACTAGGCGCACGATCTGGGGAATGCCCGTCCCTTCACTTGCCGAACCCAGCGCGAGGGCCCGGGCGGAATTCGCAGCCCGATCAAAGGTCGGATCGGCCGCGCTCGCCCGTAGATAACTGCCATAGGCTTCCTCCCGACGGCCCAGGGTCTCGAGCGCGCGACCCAGGGTGAACAGGCAGCGAGACCGCCCCGAACCGGGCAGTTCCTTCCACGCGGGACTGTTGGTCACCGAGCCGATGATCTGCACCGCCTCGCTGGCCCGACTGAACCGGATCATCTGGGACGCGAAATTGTTGGCGGCCTGGAACAGGAGGTTGCCGGAGGCCGTCTCCAGAACCGTCCGAAATTCGCGCTCCGAGCGGCTCAGCCAATCCGGTTCCGCATCCGACCTCTGGGCAGCGCGCCCCAGCAGGCCGGCGAACTCGAGGCGAAGGCTTGCAGCGTCCCCGGGGGACGCTTCGCGGATGGCCTGCTCGTACAGCACGATCGTGCGACGGACATCGAACCGGGCCGCACTCTCCCGGGCGGCAACGACGGTGGCTGAGGGCGTGGGTCCGGCGGGCGGATTCTGGGCTCGACCGGAGGGCGCGAGACCGAACCAGGCGATCGCGGCGAGCGATGGAAGCCAGAATGGCAGGCGCAGCAGCAGGCGTGAGTTCATTGGAGGTCTCCTGTGTCCCAACCCGGGGGGTTGTATTCCTTCAGGTAGATCAACGTGAGCTCGTACTGCCCGAGCTCAGGGTCGGCGGGCGTCTCGGTCACCCCCGCACTCAACGCCTGCTGGAGATCGCCGTCGTAGGCCTGCCAGATCCCATGGGACCGGGCCACGAGCTGCAGCCGCGTGCGACGCTGGGGATGGAGAAATTCGACCGTGAAGGAGGCGTCCGCCAGGTGGGCATACCGCGCCTTGGCCAGCGGAAAGATCAGCAATCCATGGGGCCGATCCGGCCAGCGCGGGATTTCGGCGATGGGAATGCGCTGCCATAGCACCCGTTCATCCACGCCCTGGATCCCAGAGGCTGGAATCGCCAGCGGCAGGAATTCGTTCAGGATCCCCGGAATCGCGTTGGTGACATCCTGGGGTGAGGGCAATCCCAGGGCCAGGTCGCCCGGCTCCAGCCAAACCTTCTCGGCCAGCTTCAGCGGCGGTGACCCGGCCAGAGCCCGCCGGCCCAGCTCCAGTCTCACCACCAACTGCCCCGGCCCACCGTCCCGCACTGCGAGCCTCACGTAGGCCCGATGCAGCAGCGCATTGTCCGGGGCGAAATCCCAATGTCTAAACCGCTGGAGCCGGGCCAGCAGATCCTCCGAAAGCGTTCCGATCACCGCCTTCGACTCCGATTGCGTCCATGGCTTGGAAACGGACGGAGTGATTTCCACCGAGACTCCGATCGGTACCGGTCCCGGAGTGGCCGAGAAAAGCCGGAGCCATGCGAAGATCGCGATGAACCCCGGCCAGCCGGGAGACCAGCGTCGACGTGTTCTAGGTTTCATAACGAATTTCAGCGCAGGAGGAATCCGCTTCGTTTCATTGAATCTCGATTTCCACGAGTTGCGGGAACTCCGACGGGCTCCGGCACTCCACAATGGTGCGGCGGACTTCGAGGAAGACGCTGCCGTCTGCGCGGAGCACCGCGAGGTTCAGATCCTGACCCGCCACCAGGGCTCGAGGCGGACCCAGGGCCTTCGGCGAGAGCCAGCGATCCAGAATCCGGCTCGGCCCGCGCAGCCCCGCGAGTTCCTCGCGCCAGGCCTGCCGGTACTTCGCCGGGACTTCCACCGAACCCCGGCACCCGATCCACACCGACTCGCCACGCCAGAGATTCGTGCCCAGCCCATTCGTGCCGAGGGACGCCGTCAGTTGAAAAGTGCCCTTCGCGAGCGTCCCCGCCAGCTGCATCGAAGGCCGGATCAACACCGAATTCCTCACCAACAGATCGCCGGGAACCTCGACGAAGCTGCGTCGCCACGGGCGAACCGCGACCTCCAGCAACGGCAAGCCGTCGATATCGATGGCATACGGGTGACCGCCGATCGCGGTACGGCAGGCGACTCGTTTCTCCGCTCCAGCACCCAACCGGAATACTTCGCCATGTTCCTCCGGTTTCCCGGCGGAACCTACCCGGACCCGGCGCCCGTCGGTGAGAAAGGACGCATCGAGAACCACGGTGCCATGGGTGGAGCCCCAGAACAGGAAGGCGAGGGTCGCCAGGGTGGCCAGGACCGAACTGATCCCGTGGGCCATGAAGCCATCCAGCAGAAGTTGAAGATGATCCTTGCGACGGGCGCGGATGAGGTTCGCGACGAAGGCCACCCAACCGGCGACGCCTCCCATCGCCAACAGCGTCAGGACGTCCTCGAGTTGCTCGGTGAACTTTCCAATCCAGAAAAGCCAGGCCACGCCCAGGGTCATGAACCAGAGCAGATGCACATAAAACCGGTCCCGGAAAAGGCGCAACCCCCGGAGCAATACTCCCCGGGACACCCGCCGCCGCCCGCTCCCAGCCGAATGACCCGAGCCCGAGTTCATGGGATGCTCATCTCGCCCTCTGTTCCCTACTCCGCACTCCTCACTCACGCGACACACCGTGAGGTACGCACGCCTCCAAAGGATGGCCAAGAGGATGGGTGTGAAGATTTTTTCTTATCAGCATCCTAAGGATCAGGTCTCCGCAGTCAATGACACGATCTGGCACCCGAACATCCAGGGCTTCTCCCCGAATTGCTGGTGGTCGCCAAATAGTTGGGATGGATCAGCCAGGGATACGTTCAGGATCGCGGACCGGGAGCGGGAGGGACGTGTTACCAGTCCATCCCGACCACCCCGGCACGCCCTACGCCGGAAGATCAGATCCCCAGTCGAAGTCCTGCCTCTTCACCTCGTCCATCAGCGCCAGGAACTCGCGTGGCCGCAGCACCAGCAGACCTGCAAGAGCCTTTCCAAAAAGGCGCCGAAATTACGGCTGTCTCCCGTGACGAGATAATCCACCCCCGCCGCGATCGCCGATGCGAGAATCGGCACATCCTTGTCTCTTAATGAGTGCTTCCATGAAACCGGCATGGAAGGAATGCAGCAGTGCTGCAATACCGCATTCTGGCAGCGTGGCAGCGGTTACCTCCCGGACCGCCCGGGGGTTTCGTCCATCCCGGCCGCCTCGGCGCGCGCTACGCCAGAAAACCACATCCCCGTTCGACATGGAATAATTACGAGCGACGCGAACCCGCAGGGGTCTCCTCATCGTGGTGTGGCGGAGAAGTGCCGATAGACCTGGCGTGGTTGCTATGCTTAAATGTCAAGCATTTAGCTGCGACCCTATGGGAACCTTATTACCGGATCATCTACGAGATCATCGACGACCGCCTGTTCGTTGTGGTCATCGCGCTGGGGCATCGACGGGAAATTTACCGCTGAGCTCATGGCGGTCCCCGAAGAACAGCCAGTTTTTCCCGGGAGCTCCCCAGGCGCGGCGATCCGCTTCCATTTCATGAACGCCGGGGACGTCCCTGGTTCCGAGCCCTGACCTCACGGGTTGGAATCGACGGTCCCGGGGTCAGGAAGATCAGTCGGTTTTGCCAAGCCTCATTCCCTTTGCTTTCCCAGAGCCAAACCAGCGCCCTCATGAGCCCGCCGATGTCGTTCGGCGGAATGGTTTGCTCGTCAACAAAGACGATGCCCCCAAGCTCACGCCCGGCTTCCAGAAGGTCCGAGGCGTGTTTCCAAAGAGTGCGTTGATCGTACGTCACCAGCGTCAACTGCTGCTTCCCTGCCTCCGTCAGGATCTCCGGATCCGGAACCCCTAAAAAGGTGCCGGACTGCCAGTCGTGGATGGACTGGATGTCCATCGACGTGCGTTTCGCCTTTGCCTGCAAGGCGACCTCCCTCGAGATGTGCTCGTCGAGCAGGAGCCGGAGCATGTCACTTGCCTTTGAGCACGCTCGCCGGAACCTCAATCCGTTCCAGTGCCGGAACCAGCCGTGACAGCCTGGTGAAGTCGTGCGCCCGGCCATCCTCGATGGCGCTTTGAGTCTCCTCCGGGAAAGCCGCCGCGTAGTTGAGCGCAGCGCGGATTTTTGAGACCGGCCAGGTGAGATGTTTGGCGCTCTTCTCGACGTCGTCGCCATACGCACGCGTGAGATTCACAACCTGCCACACAGCCACCCGTGTTCCTTCGACGTAGGCCTGCCGTCCCACCGGCGAATCGCGGAACTCGATCATGGCGAAGTCCTCCCGCCGAAGTCCCTCATCCACCAGGCGCGCGGCAGTTTCCGCTGCGGATCGATCGAACCGCCGGGCGAGCCGTTTGAGGCTCTCCGCACGTTCGGTGGGCAATCGAAGGCTCAAGACGGTTGTGGCTGCCATGGTAGGTTTCTCTGGTTCAATACAACTGTAGCGACTGTAGACGTCCGCTTGGATTGAAGTCAAACGGTCCCCCACGCCCATCCCAAAACCTGAAGGGGTTTCGCACCCCCGACCCTATTGGAGCCATCCGGGAGGTTCACCCCAGAGGACATAGAGAGCACAGAGGCAGCGAAGAAGAAGCCATCAGTAAAGGTGGCGATTGTTCGTTTCGTGGAATCGTGAAACCGCCGCGATGATCCGTTGGCGCGAAGTCGACGACCCTATTGGAACACTGATGTCGGCCGACGGCCCATCCAGCGCAGGGCCAGGCCGGTGCCGAGCGCGTACACCAAGAGCACCCAAACCCACGTCAGACCGTCGGTGGCCCTGTCGGTGGGGTCCTGCGGGAAGACCTTTCGGATGCCCAATCCCCAGGTCATCAGGCCCGAGAACCAGCTTGCTCCGCTGATCACCGGCCAGAGAAGCCATCCGCGAATGCCTCCCGCCGCGAGCAATCCTGCCTGGCCGAGGCCGAATCCGAGGCCGAGGAAATGGTACAGGAACCAGGCGAAGGGCATCGACAGGACAAAGCCGGAAGCGGTGGCCAACGGCCAAAGGATCACCGCCCAGAACGGCAGCAACCGCCGCAGCACCGTCGCCTGAAATACGCCGAGGCCGAAGGGGCCGCCGACAACCACCCAGGCGAGACCCTGGCTTGGGAACGCCTGGATCAGCAGGACAGCCATCCCGACCAAGACCCCATGCACTCCCAGCCAGCGTAACAACCCGGGCGAAGCAGCCAGCGGCTTGGCGGCGGGAGTTTGCGTGAGGGGTGTCATGGGTTGTCGAAACCGGGTTGGTGCATCCGAGTTGAGCCGGCCCAGTGGCTGAAAACGGGGCGATCTTCCTCAGAGATCTGGGCGGATTCCATCGGGAAACCGTCGATGGATGACAGTCTTCCCGGGTTCGGATCCGACCATGGATCGGACCCTCCGAAGCTTTGGAACGCAGGCGTTACAATTCGGACCGGGGCGGGGGGCCAATCCCGGCCACCCGGCACACCTTGCGCCGTGATACCACATCCACGTTCGACATGGAATGAATACGACCGACGCGAAGCCGCAGGGGTCGCCTGATTGCTGAATGACGCTGAAGCCGGTGCAAATGCCGTCGCGGAAATGTCAACAATTGGTTCTGCAGCAGAACTAGGAATTCAGGCGCGACCCTATAGGCGCCTTCTATTGCTTGTAGACGGTGCCACCCTTCATGACGAACGTCACATTCGTCATGAGTTTGATGTCCGCCAGCGGATCCCCCCGGACGGCCACGAGGTCGGCGAACTTGCCGGGCTCAACCGTGCCGAGGTCCTTCTCGATGCCCAGCAACCTCGCCCCTTCGAGCGTGGCGGACTGGAGGGCCTTCATCGGTGGCATGCCCGCCTCGGTCATGTAGATAAATTCTTTGGCGTTGTCCCCATGGGCGGCCACGCCCTGGTCGGTGCCGAAGGCGATCTTCACACCGGCGTGCTGGGCGCGCTGGAAAGTGGCGGTCATGGCCGCACCGGTGGCGATGGCCTTCGGCACGACCACCGGCGGGAAGAAGCCGGGGATTTTCGCCTTCTCCAGGACAAAGTGCCCGGCGCTGAGCGTGGGCACGTAGTAGGTGCCGTGTTGCTTCATGAGGGCAATCACCTCGTCGGTCATGAAGGTGCCGTGCTCGATCGAGTCGACGCCGAGGCGGACGGCGAGTTTCATGCCCTCGGTGCCGTGGGCATGGGCGGCAACTTTTAGGCCGTAGTTGTGGGCAGTTTCGATGATCGCGCGGGTTTCGTCCTCGGTGAATTGCGGGTTCTGGCCGTTGGTTGCGAGCGAGAGCACTCCGCCGGTGGCGGTGATCTTGATGAGATCAACCCCGTCCTTGTAGCGCTGGCGGACAGCCTTGCGTGCGTCGTCGGCGCCGTTGATCACACCTTCCCGCGGGCCGGGGTCGCCCATGAGCTTGAAATTCTGGCCGTTGGTCGGGTCGGCATGGCCGCCGGTCGTGGCCAGGCTGCCACCGGCAGTATAGACGCGCGGACCGGGAACCCAGCCGGCGCTGATTGCCTTGCGCAACGCGAGCGTGGAGTTCTGCGAATCTCCCAGATTGCGCACGGTGGTGAAGCCGGCGAGGAGAGTCTTCTTTGCATAAAAGGCGGCGCGCAGGGCGTAGTCGCCGGGGTTGAGGAAAAACTCCTCGGTGTAGCTCTCCGGTGATTGCTCGCCGTCGAGATGGACATGCATGTCCATCAGGCCGGGCAGGAGGGTGGCGGACTTCAGGTCGATGACGGTGTCGTCGGCGGCGGGTACGGCGAAGCCGTCTTGGATCGAGTCGATCCTCTCGCCGGACACCACAATCGTGACGTTTTTGCGTACCAGGTCGGAGCGCCCGTCGATCAAGGATCCGGCGTGGATGAGAGTCTTGGCGGAAACAACCGTGATGCGAAGCAGCATCAGGCTGAGCAGTAACATGTGCCGGAGAGGGGCGGTCATGCGGGTAGCTTTTGCCCCGGGGCAGCGTGCCGGCAACGGCGAATTCCACAGAACAAAAGCAAACCTGCCTGCGGCAGGTACAGTGGCGAGTTTCGTGGAACTGCACCTTCTGAAGGTGGGTAAGGCATTGCCGCATTCCTGCCGCGACTACCATCCGGATCGGGCGAGGGCTTCGCTCCCTCGAGCCACCGCGGCACGCCCTGCGCCGGAAAGCCACATCCCCATCCGACATGGAACGACTACGACCGACGCGAACCCGTAGGGGCCACTCATTGTTGTTGCATCTTTCCGGAGGTGGCGTCGGGCACGACGCCACCTCCGGCCACTTTCTGCGTTCCCTCCGGGATCGCCGGAGTCTGCCCGTTACTCCCAGTCATCGTTTGGATTGCGGGGAAGGAGGCTGTCCCGGAACCCGGAAGGGTGCCGGAGCCCGAGCCCACACCCACAGCTTCGGAATGCAGGCGTTATCGCTCGGACCGGGGCAGGGGTTTTGGTCCAACCCGGCCATCCCTTCGACCCTATTGGAACACCAGGATTGCTGGCCGGCGTTTTGGACGAGGGCGGTTTTGCCGTCCGGAGAGAAGCCGTGGAACAGGTGCTCAAACTGTTGCCGGATCACCTGACCTTCGAGGCCGAGCAACCAGTTGCCAGGTGGGAAAATCCGGTAGGGTCGCCGCCGACGCCATCGGCACACCCTTCGAGCCAAAAATCGGGCCCACCTGGAAACGCCAGCGAACCTGATCCGCCCCTTCTGTTACGACGGACACCATTGAGGTTTAGAGCGGGCTCGCGCCAACGATAAGAGCCGGACCACTGCGCTTCGATGCAGTCTCGACGTGGGCCTCCCACTCACCGGATACCTTTTAGCGCAGTCCCCTTTTCCAAGTAAGGTGCGATGCCGACGAACAATGTACCGGAAGGATTCCGGAATGGTGCTTGAGGTCCATTAAGACTTAATGGTAAGCATCAGTCCCTTCGATGGACTATTCCCTACACCTCGGCTTCGGCAGGATCTCATTTGCCCTGGCTCTGCTTCTCATGGCGGGCTGCGCAAGAGTCACTGTCCGCAAGGTGCCGACGCCTACCCAATACACTGAGTGGAGCGATCGGATGCAGGCCAAGGCGGATCGAATGGACGGAATCCGGTTTTATCTACCCCGTCCGTTCGTGAACGTGTTCGAGTCGTTTCCTGTCCGGACCGACGTCTACCTAGTAAACGGGGTTGTCACCCCGGATAATCAGGGCGTGATCATTCGGGATGTCCGCCCGGGCAGTCCGCTGGCCAATCTCTTTGCGAGCGGAACGAACCAGATCACCATTCCCCGGACCGTCATCGCGCCCGCGAGCGAGCAGTCGGTCCAGGCCACGATTGCGACTCAGTCCGCCATCCTTTCCGCGCTCGCCGAGCCGGTGAAGCCTGCCCTGGCCCCGACGAACAACGTAGTGACCAGCGGCGCCAATCCGACGCCCAAGACCGAGTCCACCTCGCAAGGCGCCGGAGACCCGGCCCCGGGAATACCCGCACGCACCGGGATCAACGAGCGAAACATTGCCAACGACAACGGCGCGTATGCCTACCAACCGATGCGGGGGAATCTGGACCTGGCCTACCTGCCGGATTTCGAGGAGCAGTACGCGGTCGACAGTCATTCCGGCCTTGGGAATGCCAAGTTCTCATTGAATCTGGGGCAGGGTTGGAGTCTGCAAAGCCTCAACTCGCTATCGGATAACAGCGAGATCAACAAGCGGATCTTCGACATCATCGATTCTTCGGTCGAACTGGCCAAGGCCGCAGCCAAGGCTTCCATGGGAATCCCGCCCATCCCGGGGATTCCGACGGATGCCGTCATTACCCCGCAAAGCAGCGCACTCAAGGACGAACCGGCTGGGACACCGGTCACGCTCAAGATCGTAGTGGTGCACTACGCAGCCAAGGGGCTCTACCCCATCATCAAGCCGCGGGAACTTCAGGAGCGTCAGACCGGCAGGGCCATCACCAACCGCTTTCTCTACCTGAATCTTCACAAGCTCCTCGACGCCCAACCTTCTCCGGTGAGCGCCTTCGATCCCCAGGCCATCGCGAGAGCCCAAAAGGCAGTCGACAACGAGACCGGCAACTTCACGGTACCGCGGTATCCCTACCAATACCTCAGCTTCCAAACCTTCCGCTACCTAGCAATTCAGGTCGTCCGCCCCGGCGACAAACCGTTCGATGCGCTTTACGACAAGACCGGCACCCAGGGCAGTGCGGGAGAAGCACAGCGCGCCGACCTAGCTTCCTTTATTTACGATGGACTAACCCGGAACGCGGCGAAACATGACAAGGACGCTGCCAAGGGGGCTGGCAAGCTCAACGAAAACGAGCGGGGCTTATGGATGCAAGAGATCACCAAGACGAAGTACCTTCCCAAGGTTCCCGGGTGCGAGAATGGAAAAGGGTGTTACGCGGTCGACAAGGCCATCTATGACATCGACAGCCGCGTGCTGACGGCCACGTTGGCCCATACGGGGGTTCCGGTACTGATGGGAACGAACAGACTGGAGGAACTGGTTGATGATCTGGCAAGGGACGCGTATCGACGTGTCCGTGACTCTATGAGCAAGACCGCCCCATCGGAAACCCCTCTCGACAAGGTCGTGCTGCAGTTCAGCACCGACCTAGGCAAACTCCTGACGGCGGATACTGCTGGCGCGGTCAGCGCCCAACTTTCGCAACTCAGCTATTCGTCGGGTACAAATGCTGTGATCAAAGCGACGCTGGATAAGGTCGTCACGGAGGAACCTCTCAAGATCACGGTGAAGCTCGAGACCTCGGGGAGCGTTGAAAAAAAGTATACCCGGGCTGAACTCCAAGACGCCATCGGCAAAGACTTGGAGAAGGCCCTCCAAAAGCCAAGCAAAGTGGTCGTTGAGATCAGCAACGCGACCGATGCCCTTGGCTTTCTGAAGTAGGAGTGCGGCTCCTGCCACCCTGGAACTGCATGGCCTCGCACGCAATCATCACCGCCCAGGGCAGGCGCGAGGCGACCGGAACCATGACGTGCGCGGTCCACCTGCGGGACGGCAATGGCAGTTTGATGGACGGGACGTACCTCATCAGCTGCCTCCACGTTCTGGCCCTGGCCCAGGAGTACTATCCCGATTTTGCCCCGGGAGCGAGCGTCCTCACCCCGAACGATTCAAAAGTGGTTGCGCATGCAACCGAGCATCGCGGCTTTCTCATCGATCAGTATTTGCATAGTTTTGATGCCGCTATTGCACGGGTGGTCGACGACGAGGCGCTGAAGCAGTTGGTTCCACCCGCCCGGCCGAAGGACTTTATCTCCAGCCCCGCTCAGATTCCTTCCCTGTACATGATCCAGGTTCCGGATCGGGAGCCGATCGTCGCGTCCAGCCGGCGGATTCTTCGCAGCGATCAGCTGTCGATTCCGTATCGAAGGGGCACGTCGATGGAGCGTCTACGGGTCTGGCACCGGTGCATCGTGGAGTCCGCCTGTGCTGGCGAAAAATCGACGGTGGGCGGCGACAGCGGATCGCCGGTGGTGAGCCTGAACGGAGACACGCTGATCGGCATGCACATCGCCGGCGCCGGCAATCTCTCCTATCTGATCCCCGCCTTCGACTTGCTGGATCCGGCCAACTATTACGGTCTGTCCAGTCGGGGCCGAATTCACCTGGCCTAAAGGCTCTACGGCTAACCTGGATCCACATTCATCCAACCATGTACGACACGACAATCCTGGAGGTCGCGATCGGCGTTGCCTTCATCTACCTGCTCCTGAGCCTGATGGTAACCGCCATTTTCGAGGTCATCGCCACCAAGGCCCGTTTTCGCCACAAGGAATTGTGGCGGGGTGTGCAGTGCCTGGTAGGAGGAGCCACGGGAGGCGGGTCGATGGCGGGAGATCTCATGAATCACCCGCTGATCCGGTCGATTTCGGCTCCGGACAATGTCGTTGACAAGGTATCAGGGGTCGAGATTCGGGCACCGTCGAATCTTTCCGCCAACCTGTTCTCGACCGCACTGCTGGACCAGATCGGCCTTTCTGGTTCTCAGGTGGGACTGCAGCGGGAGATCGCGAAGGTCGTCGCGGGCTACCCCGACGCGCAGGGGAGCCCGGAGGCGCTGGCGGTTCTTGTGAAGGAGCACCTGTCGCGCCGTGTCGCTGTCCTTCCGGGCTCGACGCTAGCGGCGGACCTGCACCCAGCGCTCGCGGCCGTATCGACCTCGACCTCGGTTGCGGGTTTGAAGTCTGAACTCCTTGACATCCTCGGACGATCGGAGATGGCAATCCTTGATGTCCGACTGAAGGGCGGGAGTGGTGGTCCGACCGAGGTGCATCGGACCCTGCGGGCGCTGGCGAGCGACGGCGTTGGCAACTTTGATGAGTTCAAGGGGCGAGTTGAAGCATGGTACGATGAAGGGATGAGGCGCACTTCGGGTTGGTACGCACGCAAGGCTCAAACGTGGGTTCTCGTCCTCGCGACGTTGCTGACCTTGGGGATGAACATCGACTCGATCGCGATCGTGAAGAAACTCTCCAGTGACTCGACGCTTCGACGGGCGCTGGTCGCTCAGGCCGAGAGTTTCGTCGAAGAAAATCGGCCTCACCTTGAGCAACTCGCGCCGGCCGCGCCCGACGGGACCACGGTGGCGGTCGGGGACGGTGCAACGATCCTCTTCCATCCCAATCCAGTTTCGGCAGGAATGGCTTCCATCGGGAGAATCAGCCGGAGGACTCCTGCAAGCGTCGATTTGAGCTACCAACTGCGAGTCCTGGGATCGAACGCGTCGGTGGTCCTCAACACCAACCGAGTCATGATGCCCAAGGGCAACCATGAGGCGGACTTCATCGTGATGGTGGACACCACCAATCGTTCCTATTCCGTGTCCATCGAGGTCACGGACTTTCCTGGGATTGCAGGCGTTTTGAGGGTGAAACCCGACCCTGGCCAGGAGTTGGAGCGGCTGAACGGGCGGATTGTCTCGCTGGGTTTGCCGATCGGTTGGGAATCCAACTCACCAATCAACATTTGGACGGCGATTCCCGGGTGGCTCATGTCGATTGCAGCCATTTCCTTGGGGGCGCCCTTTTGGTTCGACCTCCTGACGAAGCTCATGAAGCTTCGGGCACCTTCGGGGGCGGCGGCAGCCCCTGTGGTTCCCGGACCCGCTCCGGCGGCGTCCCCGAAGTGACCGGCGCGGTCTGGTTTCGGCCTGCTGCGATTTAATAGGAAACCGGTGTTTGGGAAAATCGCACGCAATAAAGGGCTCTGACCTCAGACCGCATCCGCGTTAATGAAACCTCGTACCATTTGAATCAGATAGCATACGTTGCCTTCTTCGCCCTTGTGCCCGGGCGTTGGCCGGAGACCTTCCGAGAGAGTCCAATCCGACGTCTTCTTGTGGGCGCGACAAACCTGGTTTGGCAACCCACAGATGATTCGTCCGGAGCGACGTGATGGAGGCCTTTGGGCGGGGGCACGACAGGACTTTTCATCAGAGCCTGTCCCCCAGTGCACCGGTCTGCGCCAGCTTTGGTCGGAGCTAGGGTGTGGCTTGGAGGTTGGAGCCGCAGTTTCTGGGGAAATGAGCAAATCGTGGGGTTATGGTGCCTTCGGTAAGCGTTTCGGCGCTCGTTCCACGGATTTCGGTGTGGTGGGTTCCAGTCGGACCAAGTGAAGCTCGCCCCGATCCAGAAGCTCCCATTGGACCTCATCCCCGGGTTCCAAACCGATGGCAGCCGCGATGGCCAGGGGAAAGCTTACATAAAGTCGGGGGGTCTGCCCCTTGGAGCGAATGGCTTGGACGCGCAGCGGGTAAGTCAGCGGCATGATTTTCTTTCCCCCAGTCGAATGGTACTTGGTTGGCTTCAAAGCAGCTAGGCTATAGCCTAGCTGTATGTCGTGCCAGATTCTTCCGTTTCCGGAGGAACTCCGCCCCAGATTGCCGATCATCGTCGGCAACGTCGATTACCGGACCCTTCGTGAGCGCTTGGAGCAAATGGACTCCCTGCTTCTGCGCAGCGGCTTGGAATGCGACTTCGTTCAGCGCTCCGTGGAGCGGTGGCGCAAGGCCAGCAAGAGGAAGGAACCGACGGCAGACGAGCAGACCAAGTATCAGGAACGTTCCCGCCGCGCATTGCGCTGTAACCTCCTGCGGACCCTGCTCCAGGAGGACTACCGGGGCTTCAGCTGGGGGCAGGGATTGCTCCGGGGCTTCTTCAGTGCCGCGAACAGCAAAGCGCTGCGGGAAACGGACACCTTCGATGGCATGTGCCCGCGGGATCCGAGAAAGCTCCGGGAACGGATGAAGGAGGAGAGGTTCGCTGAGCTGCAACGGCGACGGGCGCAAACGGAAGGGCGGATCGGAATCCTGAAGCGGGGGTTCCTGGGACGACCGATGCGGGCGAAGGGTTATGCGAACCGGGAGACGGCTCTGGCGTGGGGAGTTCTCACGGACAATCTCTGGGTCGTTGCGCGAATGATGCGAGCGGATTCAGCCGAAGGCGGGCGGCGGAAGGCGGCGTGAGTCAGTAGAGGAACTGAAGCAGGCTGACGAATGGAAGAGGTGTCATTGGAAAATCCGAAGAACCACAACCAGTAGCGTGTTTGGCCATCTGAACGGCGTCTCGGTGAAGTTTAACTCATCCTGACGCACCCCTGCCGTGCCGCCGACTCCGATTCGAGCCGAAAACCAGGGTTTGGGGACAGGCTCTACATAGAAGTTCTACATGGAATGAATACGACCGACGCGAAGCCGCAGAGGGCGCCTCATTGGTGAATGCCGCTGAAGTTGGTGCAAATGCCGTCACGGAAACGTGATCAATTTCGTTGCTAAACTGTTGGAAATATAACTCAAATCAATAAATGGAAAAGATGGATTTATCCAAGGAACTATGGTTCTTGGCTAACATTATTACGGGCTTCTCAGTCGCTCAAAGTATTGG
>CAYZAE010000013.1:0-7150 GCA_964476125.1 uncultured Verrucomicrobiota bacterium
GGGCTGCCGCACTCCACATGGCGGCGGTGCTAGAAGCCGGCGCGGTGGAGGAGGATTTCGATCTGCTCGGCGCTGGCTCCGATGCGGGAGCGGGCGCGGCGGAGGTCGTCGGCCAGCACGGGATACCAGGGGCGGCGGATCGGGTCGGCGAGGCCGGCGAGGTCGAAGTCGTTGAGGATCGCGTCCACACCTTCGCGCAGCTGCGCGGCATTGCGGCCGGCCAGGGCGTCGTCGAGGCACGTGGCGGCGCGGGTGGCGAAATCTGGATTCCGGCGCAGGAGGAAGCCGCCGTGGTTCGCGGATGCCCCAAGTCGTCGCGCGGTTTCGCAGTAGATGACGGCGGCGAAATACAGCCGCGCGATTTCGGTGAAGGCCTCGAAGTCGCCCATGCACGAATAGAACGCCGCGATGAAGTGTTCGAGCGCCAGGACGTCGGCGGCGGTGTCGGCGGCGTGGCGGTCGAGTCCGGATTGGAACTCGGCGGGGCGATCCCACGTCGTCTCGAGGGCGTGGGCGAGGCGTTCGATGCCGAGCAGGGTGAGGGTGAATCCGGAGGAGAGCAGGGGATCGATGAATCCGGCCGCGGAAGGCAGCAACGCCCAGCCGGGGCCTGCGGCGGGCGTGGTGCGGAAGGCGAGTCGGGGGGCGTGGACCCAGGGTTCGACGGCCCTTGCCCGGGCGAATTGGCGGCCCACGGTGGGGAGGTCGGCGAGCAGACGCTGCCATGCCGCGGCTCCCTCGGCGAGGCGCCAGCGGGCGGCGGTGTCGTCGGTGGCGGCGACGCCAGCGCTGGTGATGCCATTGACGAATCGCAGCACCCAGATCCAGCCCCCGTCGAAGACATGATGCACGGCGGCGTCGTCGACCGGGTAAGGGGCGCGGTCCATGCCGGGATGGAGCGGGAGGTCTTCAAGGCGGTCGACGTCCCGGAAGTGGGTGAAGAGGGCCTGGGTGGGAGGAAGGTGGGGCAGGGGGACGTCCTGAAGTCCGAGTGAGCGCACCAGGGCGCCACGATGATTCCCGGCATCCACCACGAACCGGGCGCGGAACTCCCGGGGACGTCCCTGGTGCACGGCTTGCAGCCGGGCGCCGTTGGTGTCGAAGCCGACGGAAGTTACTTCGCAGTCGTCGAGGTACTCGACCCCGGCCGCGGTGGCTTCGCGGACGAGGAAGTGGTCGAAGTTGGGCCGGTACCAGTGGGTGTCGGCGATCCTGTCGTTGGGGCTGGCGGCGACAACCAGTTGATCGCTGCGATCGGGGGCGTTGCGGAAGGGCTGGCCGAATGTGTGATGATAGAAGGTGAACCCGCGTTTCAGGCCGCAACCGATCTCCGGATATTCCTGGCGCCAGGTTCCCCACTTGGCGAAGGGGGTGAGTCTCGGCAGGTCGTACTTTGCGGTGAGTTCGAGCCAGAGCAGGTCCGCGAGCGGCGTGGAGGATTCGCCGATGGCGAAGCGCGGGTGACGTCCCTTTTCGAGCAACAGCACGGAGCGGCCGAGACGTCGGGCGATGAGGCTCAGCAGTGAACCGCCGAACCCGGAGCCGATGACCGCGATGTCGAACATGAACTGTCAGTTCTTGCGGATGCCGCGGAGGTGTTGGTCGAACCAGTCGGCGAAAAGTTCCAGATCCTTGTCGATGCCGGGCCAGCCGTGTTCCTTGCCGGGACGGACGACGACCTGGGCGGGGACGCCGGCTTCCTTGAGTTTCTTTTCGAAGATCTGCGCCTGGTAGATCGGGACCAGTTTGTCGGCGTCGCCGTGGATGATGAGGGTGGGGGCGGTTTTGGCGGTGACGAAGTAGAGCGGTGAAATCTCGCGGCTGTAGTTGGCGCGGCTTTCGGCGGTGTCGGAGCGGGCACCAAAGGCGGGCTTGAAATCCTTGAGCCGGCCGACGCCGCAGGCGTCCTCGCCGGATTCGCCCCAGTTGGCGAAGTCGGTGGGCGGGAAGAAGCAGGCGACCGCCTGGACTCCGCTGCTTTCGCGGTCGATGGGATCGCGCGCGTCGGATTTGCCGGGACCGCCCTGGGTGCCGAGGGTGAGGGAGAGGTGACCGCCGGCGCTGGCGCCGAACACGGCGAATTTGTCGGGCTTCACGCCCCAGCGGGCGGCGTTGCTGCGGATCCAGCGGGTGGCGCGGTGGAGGTCCTGCTGGATTTCAGGGATGATGAAGCGCGGTTGGGATCCGTGGACGACCGCGAAGACGGTGTAGCCGCGTTTCAGGAACGGGGCGCAGAAGCCGGGGTTAATCGATTCCTTGGCGGAGAAGAAACCGCCGCTCACGACCAGAATCACCGCGCATCCGTTTTTCTCGGTGGGCTCAAAGACGTCGAGCGTCAGGGCAGTGCCGAACTTGCGGCCGTAGATCAGGTCCTCAGTCCGGCGGAACCCCGGGTTGTCCTGGCCTTGGACGGCGGTGAGCGGTGCGGTGGTGGCTGCCAGGAGCAGGAGCAGGGGAAGGCAGAGGGAGCGCATGGGGGGGCGTGGGTCGTGGGTGGAAAGTCGGGAGATGGGAGATGGGAGTGGGGAGTCGTGCGTCGTGCGTGGAGAGCGCGGAGATTAAAGGGTTTCCACCGCGCGGGCGAGTTCGGCGTCGGTGTTGTAGAAGTGCGGGGAGAACCGGAGGTAACGGGTTCCGGCGCGGTCGGTGCGGAGCGAGGTAACGATGCCGGCTTCGGCGAGCCGGGCGTGGACGGCCTGGACGTCGAGGTCGGCGCGGGTGGCGGAGACGATGCCGGACAGGTGGGCGGCGGGGTTCTCGGCGCCGAGCACGTCCCAGCCGCGTTCTCGGAGGGCGGGCACGAGCAGGGCGCGTTTGCGGAGCAGTTCGGCGCTGATGGATTCCAGGCCGATTTCGCGGATCAGCGAGAGACATGCGCGGAGACCGACCAGGCCGAGCATGCTGTGGCTTCCGGCTTCGTACCGATGGGCGCCGCTGCGGAACTTGATCTCCTCGCGGGCGACGAAGTCGGGGCAGCGCACATTGTTCCAGCCGTGGACCACAGGGCGGAGCAGTTCCTGGCTGGATCTGCGGACGTAGAGGAAGCCGGCGCCGCAGGGGCCGAGCATCCACTTGTGGGCGTCGGCGGCGATGAAGTCGGCGTGCTGGGCGAGCGTTGGGAAGGCGCCGAGCGTCTGGATGCCATCAATGCAGAGCGGGATCTGCCGTTGTTGCAGCGCCTGGCCGATGGCGGGGAGGTCGATGCGCCAGCCGGAGATGAAGTGACAGGAGGCGAGGGCGACCAGCCGGGTGTTTTCGTCGACGAGCCCGAGCACGTCGACGCTCCGGATGCGGCCCAGTTCGCGGGCGTTGATGAGCCGCACTTCGACCCCGCGTTCGGCGAGGGCGAGCCAGGGGTAGACGTTGGAGGGGTAATCGTCGAAGTAGGCGATCACGTTGTCGCCGCGGCGCCAGGGGAGGCCGGTGGCGACATAGCTGAGGGCGAGGGAGGTGGGGCCGACGAGGGCGATTTCGTCGGGCTGGGCGCCGATGAGACTGGCGGCGAGATCGCGGGTGTCGCGGACGAGGTCCTTGAGCACGGGCTGCTCCTGGTCGTCGAGCGTGGCCTGGCCGGCGTAGTCGGCGACGGCGGAGGCGACGCGTCGGGGGAGGGGGCAGACGGCGGCGTGGGCGAGGAACGTTTTGTGGCGGCAGACGGGGAACTCGTGCTGGCGGAGTTCCTCGTTGCCGAGGAGTTCGGCGACGGTCATTGGGTGTCGAGAATCTGTCCGTAGTAGCCGAGCCAGAACGAGACGATCTGGTAGGCGACGACGAGGAGAACGGCTCCGTAGAGCAGGCCGGTGAAGACCGCGGCGGCGATCTTCATGAGCCGCAGTCCTTCGTCCTGGTAATACTCGGCGAGCCGGCCGAGGGCTTCGTCGGTGCGACCGGAGAGTTCGCCGGTGGCGTAGACGTGGCTGAAGTGCTGGGGGAAGACGCGGCTTTGGAGGATGACATCGCCGGCGGATTCGCCTTCGGACAGTCGGGGGACGAGCCGGGCGATTTCGCGTTCGATGGCGGGGGAGCCGCTGGCGGCGGCGGCCATGGGCCAGGCGCGGGTGGCGGCGACACCGGCATTGAGCAGGGCGTCGAGGGCGAGACTGAGCCGGCTCAGCACGAGGGCGCGTCGGGCCTGGCTGAAGACGGGGATGAGCCGGCTGAATTGTTCGATCCAGGAGCGCCAGGTGCGTCCATGAGTCGACTGCGACGCGAACATGGCGACGAGGGCGAGCAGGTAGATCGGGCCGAAGAGGGCGGCCTTGCGGAGCGCGAAGGTGAGGACGTCCCCGGTCCGGAACAGATCCATGAACTGGCCGATGGGCAGGATCAGGAAGGCGAAGTGGAAGAGGACGAACGGGTAGGCGAGCCCCATGATCACCTGGCGGGCGAGCCGGGCGCGGTCGCCGTAGGATTTGGAGAGCACCCGGCAGACGTTATCGAGCCGGCCGCTTTCCTCGCCGGCTTCGAGCAGGGCGATATCGAAGTCGGGGGCCCAGTGTCCGAGGGAGCGGACGGATTCGCCGAGACTGGCACCCGCTTCGAGCCGGTTGGCGAGATGTTCGGAGATCCGGCCGAGGCCGCCGGCGGGCGGGTTATCGGCCAGGATGCGAAGGGTTCGGACGAGGGTCAGTCCCGCCGCGAGGGAGGCTCCGATCTGATGATAGAATTCGGACCGGGCGGCGAGTTGGGCGGGGAAGAGGAGAATCGCCATGGCCCCGGGGCCGCGGCGGCGCGGCGGCGCTTTGTGGATTAGCCGAGGTAGGGATCGACCGTTTCGCGGATGGCGCGTTTGCCCTTGGCGCCGCGCATCTGGTCGACGATCTGACCGCCCTTGAAGAGGAGCAGGGTGGGGATGGCGGTGATGCCGTACTGGGCGGCGAGGGCCGCTTCAGCATCGACGTCCACCTTGGTGATCTTCAGCTGGCCGTCCAGTTCGGTGGCGACCTCGTCGAGGACGGGGCCGATCATTTTGCATGGACCGCACCATTCCGCCCAGAAGTCGACGAGGACGGGCAGAGGGGATTTCAACACCTCGGCGTCAAAGGTCGCTTCCGTGACGCTCTTGATCAGATTCGAAGCCATAAGTCGGTACGCTACACCCGAGCCTGCACATGGGAACTCTCGCCGGCGAGCCGGCGATCGCATCCTTACTCCACCTGAATCCCCAGCGCAATCATCGCGACATGGATCAGGAACGCGAGACTGAAGACCGCGGCGGCGACGGCGAGGCCTTTGTCGAGACCGCTGGCGCCGCTGGCGACCGGGGCGGCCATGGGGCGGGACATTGCGGGGGCGGGGGCCGCAGAGGGGGCGGGGGCCTTGGGGGCGGAGGCTCCGGCGGGTGCTGCCGGTGCCGAGGGAGCCGGTTTGGCGGCGGCCGGAGGCGCGGGAGCGGCCGCGGAGGGCGGCGGCGAGGGGAGGCGTACCGTGGGCGCGGCCGTCGGCTTGGGCGGCAGGGCGATGCGGACGGTCTCTTTCTTCGGCTGGACCTTGGCCGCTTCGCCTGGCGTAGGCGGAACGGGCGAGCTGGGAGCGTTTTCCGACATAAGCTGTGCGCGAACGTAGGTAGGCCGTCGGAACAGTGTCAAACCTTTTGCCCTGCGGGATTGATCGGGAGGTGGGTTGGACCGGGGGGTGTGCCTTCCGAAGTTGGGGGGAGAGGGCGGGGCGATCACTCCGAGGGCGCCGTTCCGAAGGGGGAGGGCAAGGGGGCGTTGCGGGGTGCCTGGAATGGGGGGCGGCGCTTCCGGAGATCGCGCCAACACGATCCTCGGGATGCGCCGACGGAGGAGACTGGGGCAAAGCAAACCGGCGGCCCGAAGGCCGCCGGAAGGATTGCGAGATGGAAGCGGGACCCGGATCGAGGGGGGGGGCGAGTCGTCGCGGAGGCGGGTCCGGCCAGGGCGACGTGTTCCGGGGCCGCTCAGTAGCGGTCGCTGCGGTCGCCGCGTTCCCAGCGGCCGCCGCCCCGATCTCCTCCGCGGTCACCGCCGCGGTCGCCGCCACGGTCACCGCCGCGGTCGCCACGATCGCCACCGCGGTCACCCCGGTAGCCGCCGCCGCCACCACCTCCGCCGCCTTCGCGGCTTCGGGGCGGTCGTTCTTCCTTCGGGCGTGCGACGTTGACCGTCAGGTTGCGGCCCTGAAGTTCCTTGTTGTGGAACATTTCCACCGCCTTGTTCGCCTCTTCGGCGGTCCCCATTTCGACGAAGGCAAAGCCACGCGACTTGCCTGTGAACTTGTCGAAAACCACGTCGACCGAGCGAACCAAACCCGCCTGGGAGAAGTACTCGACGAGGTCGTTTTCGAGCGTGTTATAGGACAGGTTGCCTACGAACAACCTGGATGCGTTTGCACTCATTTTTGGCGTGTCCTGACCAGAAACCCGGTGGAGGGGACCTGCACCCGCAGCGTCACGAAGTGTGGATGAGCCTTCTCAACCGACAGCCTGTCTGCCGACACCGTCACCGATAGTTCTTGGAACCGACGCGCGGACGGTGGCAGCCGATTTTGGCGTCGTCAATCCCCCTCGCGGCGGTGGTTTCCGGGGGCCTCAGGAAGCCCGCGGATGGGCTGCCTGATAGGCTTTTCGGAGCCGTTCCGTGGTGACATGCGTGTACACCTGGGTCGTCGCCAGCTGTGCGTGTCCCAGCATCTCCTGAACGCTCCGCAGGTCGGCTCCGGCATCGAGCAGATGGGTCGCGAAACTGTGCCGGAGCTTGTGCGGGGTCAGGGCGGGATCAAGGCCCGTCGCCAGCAGGTAACCCTTGAGCCGATGCTGCAGTGTTCGCGGCGGGAGTGGCCGGGAATCCCTGCCGGCCCGCCAGAACACCGGTTCCTCCGGGGCCGGGGTTCGGCCGAGGACGGACCAGTAACGTTCCATGGCCCGCAAGGCATGGCTGCCCACCGGCACGAGCCGTTCCTTGCGTCCCTTGCCCCGGATGCGCGCCATGCCCTGACTCAGGTCCAGGTCCGCCATCCGAAGCCCGCAAAGTTCCGCGATGCGGAGTCCGCAGGAGTAGATGGTTTCCAGCACGGCCGTGTCCCGCGCCGGAACCGTCGGGTCCTCGGGCCGGCCCGCCTTGCGGCGATCGGCCTTCTGCCCGGTGCTCCGCGGCGATGGGGCGGGCTCGGAGCCGGTGTCGGCGTC
>CAYZAE010000013.1:7250-18252 GCA_964476125.1 uncultured Verrucomicrobiota bacterium
TTGGGCAGGGAGAGGTCCTTGACCGGCATCTGGGTCGCGAATCCGCGGCGGACGAGATAGCGGTAGAACGTGCGGAGCGCGGAGAACCGGAGCCGGGTCGCGGCGGGGCTGAGGGACTGGCGTCCGAGGTGCCGGAGGTAGAAGCGGAATTGTTCCCGGGGGATCGCGGGCCAGTCGGGGCTTTTGCCAACTTGGGACTCGTACCAGGCCGAGAATTCCGCCAGCGCCTGGGCGTAGTTGCGCCGGGTGTAGACCGAGGCCCCCCGTTCGGAGGCGAGATGCTCGAGGAAACCGTCGATGCGCGCGTCAGACGGCCTGGCGGCGGTGGGCGTCTCCGCGGGCGAGGAGGTCGTCGTGTCGGCCGGTGTGCCTGGATGGGTCACGACTTCATCCAGCGCGGTTTCCGGGGCTTGGTTCAATGCGAATTCCGGTGCATGAGCGGAGATCGTGTCCTACCGGGCAGCGCGCTGCCGCCAGTCGCGTCGGAGCAGGCCCAGCATCACCGAGTCCTGGATTTCGCCGGCGACGTGGTAGCGTTCCCGGAAATAGCCTTCGCGCAGGAAACCGAGACGTTCGAGCAGCCGCAGGGACCGTTCGTTGCGGGGGTCGGCGTCGGCTTCCAGGCGGTGGAAATCCAGGGTTTCGAAAGCGAAATCGAAGAGCAGGGTGAGGGCTTCGGTCATGAGGCCGGCCCCCCAGAATTCGCGTCGGAGCGAGTAGCCGACTTCGGCGTGGCGATGGTCGAAGTCGAGGTGGTGCAGGGTGCAGGAGCCCACGAGGACCGGGTCGTCGAGACGTTCGATGCCCCATTGGAAGAGTGTTTTGGCGGCGAATTGGGCGTGGATATCCCGCAGCAGGGCTTCGGCTTCGGCGGGATCCTGCATGGGTGGGCTGCTCCAGTAGCGGGCGACCTCCGGGTGACTGCCGAGGTCGAACATTGCCGGCACATCCCCGGGGGTCAGCCACCTGAGTTGCAGGCGGTTCCCCGGGAGGGTGGGAAGCCGGTCTCCGGCCAGGGCGGGGGGCGGGATGGAGGGCATGACGGGACGTTGTCGGGATCCTGGGGAATGGGAAGTCCGGATTGGGATGTTTCGCGGTGCCTTATCCACAAGATACAGTGGTTAAATGCGTGGATTTTCCTCCATCTTGCGGATTGATTTCGGACCGGGACAGGGAGCACGCTCGCCTCGTGGAATTAGAAACAGTGTTCGAAACTCTCAATGCCGCGGAAGCGCAGCTTATTCGCTCGCGACTGGATGCGGCGGGGATCGAAACCGAGGTTGATCCGGAGTTCGACCCGCTTTCGGTCGGGGGGTTTTCCACGAATGCCGGTGGGATTCGGGTGAAGGTTTCGCCGGAGCGCGCGGAGGAGGCGAAGGCGATCATTGCGGCGGGCGAACGGGCGGAGTGAATTCATGTCATGAAGCGGGCCGGTGTTTTTCGGAAGCTGTCACGGGAGTTGGGTCCCGATGAGTTGCGATGGGATGAGGCGACCCTGGCGGCCCATGCCGGGGACAAGTGGTTTGCGAGTCATTCCCCGGAGGTGGTGGCTTTTCCGCGGAACACGGCGTCGGTGTCGACGATTCTGAAGTTTGCGAACCGCCACCGGATCCCGGTGACGCCGCGCGGGGCGGGGCATGGGTATGTGGGGGGGTGTGTGCCGGTGCGGGGTGGACTGGTGTTGGCCTTGGACGGGTTGAACCGCATCCGGGAGATCAGCAAGGCGGACTTCGTGGCGGTGGTGGAGCCCGGGGTGCGGACCCTGGCGTTGCAGGAGGCGGTGGAGAAGCTGGGTTTGTTTTATCCCCCGGATCCGGCGAGCCGGGCGGATTGCAGTCTTGGGGGGAACATTGCGTCCAATGCCGGCGGGCCACGGTGTCTCAAGTACGGGGTCACGCGGGATTATGTGCTGGGGTTGGAGGTGGTGCTGGCGGATGGAACGGTGGTGCGGTTGGGCAGCCGGACGCACAAGAACAAGACCGGGTTTGAGCTGGCGCGGATGTTCGTGGGGAGCGAGGGGATGCTGGGGGTGGTGACGGAGGCGACGTTGAAGCTGCTGCCGCGGCCGCCCTGGCGGGCCTGCATGGCGGCGGGGTTGACGTCGATGCGCGACGCCGCCCGGGCGTTGCGGGAGATTTTCGCGGCAGGATTCCTGCCGTGCGCACTGGAGGTGGCGGATCGTTTCACCCTGGCGGCGGCCCGGAAGCGGACGGGGGATGCGCGGCTGGAGGGGTGCGGGGCGGTGGTGATCGTGGAACTGGACGGACACGAGCGTTCGGTGCGCGGCGAACTCGCGGAAGTCGGGCGGATCCTGGAGCGGGCGCGTCCGCGCTTTGTGCAGCGGGCGCTGGGGCCGGCGGCGACGGAGAAGCTGTGGCAGCTGCGGCGTGAGTTCTCGTATGCGTTGCGGGACACGGGTCTGACGAAGATGAACGAGGACGTCGTGGTTCCGCGGGGGAAGCTGGAGGAGCTGTTCCGGCTGGGGGCGCGGATTCAGAAGCGGCACGGGATGCCGGTGGCGTGCTTCGGGCACGCGGGGGATGGGAACATCCACGTGAACATCATGGTGGACGAGACGGTGAAGGGGTACGCGAAGCGGCGGGACGCGGCGTTGGACGAGCTGTTCGCGGGGGTGTTGGAACTGGGCGGGGTGATCACCGGGGAGCATGGTGTGGGGCTGGCCAAGAAGCGGTGGTGGCCGGACGCGGTCTCGCCGGAGGTGCGGCAACTGCACGCCACGGTGAAGGCGGCGCTGGATCCGGCGGGGATCCTGAACCCGGGAAAATTTGTCGAATGACGACAAGCGAGCGTTTTGGGCGAGAGAGGATGGCAACAACTCATGAAACGTGATGGTAGAGGAACGACACATTCGGATTCGTCGGGACTGGTAGGCTCGGGAATCACTGACTCGGCGATCCGCAAGGGAACCGGCAAGGGATGGGGTGAATGGTATGGGTTGCTCGACGCGGCGGGTGCGCGCGAGATGACACACCAGCAGATCGTCTCGGTCGTGGCGGCCCAGCAGGCGGGCGAATGGTGGCAGCAGATGATCACGGTGGCTTACGAACAGGCCCGTGGCATCCGGACCAAGCACCACAAGGACGACGGCTTTTCGGCGAACGCCAGCAAGACCATCCAGGCGGGTGTCACCCGGCTCTTTGATGCCTGGGTGGACGACGAGCAGCGGGCGGCGTGGCTGGACGCGACCGGATGGCACATCCGGAAATCCACGCCCTACAAGAATCTCCGCTTCACCTGGGTGGACGGGCGGACGCACGTGGAGGTGCATCTCTGGCCGCGGGGCGAGGGGCGGACGCTGATCCAGATCGAGCACAGCAAGCTTTCGACCCTGGACGACGTTCAGCGGTTGAAGGCGTTTTGGGGCGTGGCCCTGGAGCGGCTGCGGAAGCTGACGGAAGCGATCGACCGTCCCGAGGCCCTGGCGGTCTGAGGATTGGACGGCATGGACTGCGGCAACCTATTGCCGCTTTGGAATCCCGCGGGCTGGGGAACCGACGTCGGTGGGCGCTCCGACGTCGGGGACGGATGGGACGGCGAAGCGAAAGCTGTGACGCGTCGCAGCCTTCCGAAGAGCCGGCCCTCGGCCCGCCGGTGTGACAACCCGGAGAAGCGCCCGGCACCGGATTGTCACGGACCCAGCGGTTGACGGGGTCAGCCGGAGCGGCGAGAAGGGTGGCGTGACCAGGACTGGCGCCCACCCGGTAACGTCGACGCGTGCTTTCACGCTGATCGAGTTGCTGGTCGTCATCGCGATCATCGCGATTCTGGCGTCCATGCTTCTGCCCGCGCTCTCCAGTGCGAAGGCCCGGGCGCTGTCGATCAGCTGTCTGAACAACCTCAAGCAGCTGGGGTTGGCCACGCACAATTACACCGGCGATTTCGAGGAATGGCTGCCGGCCATCCAGGCCCAGCTCCCGCGGGGCGGGGGGGAATCCAGCTGGCGCGTCCATCTCTTCAATTACGTGGGCAAGGCCCCGCGTCTTTACGATTGCCCGGCCGAGAAGCTCGAAATCTATGCCAGCGCCCGGCCCAACAAGACCCGTCCGCCCAGCCCGTGGGTCCTGGGCCAGCCGGTTCCCGGCGAGATCGACATCCCCAGCGGTCTCGGGGCGGTGAACGTTCATTGGACGGCCGGCGGAGCCCAGCCGCCGTTCGGACGCCCGGCGGGGTACGAGAACAATGTCTGCCGCACCTCCATGATCGAGTCGCCGTCGCAGTTGTTGTTCTTCGGTGACGGACACAGCGACGTGTTCGGGGTCTGGCCGCAGGACCGCTGGTGGATCTGGCGCGAGGTGGGCACCGCCAACAACGCGGGCTTCAACCGGCTGGCACAGGGAGACAAGGGAGCGGTCCGGCATGGTCGGCGCTCGAACTACGCACGGGCCGATGGCAGTGCCTCGCTGCTCGAACCCGGCCGCATTCCCTGTAGCACGAACGAATGCTGGTGGTCCGCGAAAGCGGATCCGCACTGAGCTTCCGCTGCGAACTTCGTGGAGACGCCGTGAACCGACGCGATCTGATCCGAAACCTGGCTGTGGCCGCGCTGGTGCTCGGGAGTGGTTACCTTCTGTTTTCGAGGACGCTTGGACGGAAGGATCCGGGGGAGCTCGGGTTCTTTTACGATGTGAGTGCGAAGCGCATTTTCACGGCGCCCCGTGAGGCGCCTCCACCGATCCGGGGTGTGGATGGTCCGGAGGACGATGGATTCCGGGCGGTGGTGATTTCGTCCACGGGCCGGCCGGCGGATCGGAAGACATGGAAGGTGGCGTATCTGGAGAAGTTTTCGCCGGAGCTTCGGCAGCGGATGCAGACCGCGCAGCGCACCCAGGGGACCCTTGAGATGGGGCGATTGGAGAGCCAGACCCACCGGTTCGTCCGGCTTCCGGAGGGATCCGAGTGGCATGCGCTGAACACGCCCGAGGCCGAGACCATTCTGAACAGCTGGGCGCAGCCGGGGCCTGACGGTGTCACCCCGGCCCTTTGCTCTCCCTGATCGGTGGAATCCCACCCGCCCGTGCCTTGAAGCTGATTGACTCTGACTCCTTCTCACGATCGAACCCCAACCAACCCATGAGAACTCACGACCAGTCCCACCGTCACTTAGGCGTCCTTCCACGAACCCTCCCTCTGCCGATCCTTGCGGCGGCCTGTCTGGCCGCGGTTGGATCCCTGTCCGCATCGGCGGCGTCGCCTTCGTTGCTTTCCGATCACGACGCCTATTTTCCGGGCGAACCGATTGCCATCTCGTTTGCGGATGGGCCGGGCAATGCGCGGGATTGGATCGGGGTTTATCCCTCCGAGGTCGTTCCCGGGAGCGTTGGTTCCACGATCTGGAACTACGTGGGGGGAACCCGGACCGCAGGTGCGGGATTGAAGGAGGGAACCGTTCGGTTCCCCAACGGCCTGGCGCTGGCCGGCGACTGGGCGGCCTATCTCCTGCTCAACGATGGCTACACCAAGCTGGCCACCAATCTTCTCAAGGTCGTTGAACCCGGCACTCCGCTGGTCCGTGTCGGCCAGCGTCTCTACGCCACCGGTCAGCGCATCGAGATCTCCTTCACCAACGGACCCGCGAACGCGAAGGACTGGGTGGGGGTGTACAAGGCGGGCCAGACCCCGGGGGCGGTGCAGTCCACGATCTGGAACTATGTGGATGGCACCCGCACCGGTGCCGCGGGGCGGGCGGATGGAACGATTTCCTTCGCCACCGGATTGGCCGAGGCGGGGGAGTACGTGGCTCACTATCTCCTGAACGACGGGTACAACATTCTGGCGAGCGAGACCTTCCGGGTGGTGGTGCCGACGGGCAGTGGTCCGCGTTTGCTGGCGGCGACGCCGTCGGATGGCAGCAGCAATCAGCCGCCGGTGCTGACCTTCACGGCTTCCATCACCAACGGCACCGCCCAGGTGGTGGCGTCGACTGTGGTCCTGAAGCTCAATGGCACGACCGTCCCGGCCACGGTCCAGCAGGTGGATGGACTGACCACGGTGAAGTACACCAGCGACCTTTTGCCGCCGGCGGGTTCGGCCCATGTCTGGTCCCTGACCGCCCGTGACAACGCCGTGCCTCCCGCGGAGATCGCGACGACGGTGCGCACCGCCGTGGGGGTCTATCGGAACGTCTCCCTGCCTTCGCCGTTGTTCTTCGAGAACTTTGACGCCGTTGCCGAGGGCGAACTGCCGCAGGGCTGGACGGGCCGGAGCTACACCGATATCGGCAATCCGGAGGAGGATTTCGGGAATCTGGATTCCGCCACGTACGCGCGCTGGACGACGGTGGCTGCGGACCGTTTCAACGGGTCGTTCGTGACCTACAGCAATCCGGACAATCCGGACGGTTGGGAGACCGATTACCGCCGGGTGCTCACGCCGAATCCGTTCAATATCGTGGATGGAAAGGTGCTTAACGGTCCCCTGGCGAGCGGACGTTTTCTGTTTGGGAATTCCGGGTATCGCAACGGACGAAGCCAGGTGCTGTATGTCTCGACGCCCGACTACAACCTGACCGGCAAGAGCAACGTGCACATCGCGTTCAAGAGCCTGTGGGAACAGAACCAGGACAGCATTGCGCTGGTGGAGTACTCCATCGACCAGGGTGCCTCCTGGCTGCCGGTCGCGTATTTCATTGATGGCGCGGACCTCGTGACCAAAACCAACGAAACGACCGGCGCGGTGTCTCTCGATGTGGCGGAAACCCTCGGGGTGGAACGCGGCGACGTGGCCCGGTACACCGATGAATCCGGGAGTGAATTGGGCGGGACTTACGGATCGTTCGTGGGTGCGACGGTGGACGATTCCATTGCCGCCTTCGTCCAGGGACGCGTGAACGATGATCCCTCCGAGTCCAAGCGGATTGAGTTGTTCGCGCTTCCCAAGGCCGACAACCAATCGAAGGTCCGGGTCCGCTTCGGTCATGCCGGCACGGACAGCTGGTACTTCGGGGTCGATGACTTCGGGGTCTATTCGATCTCGGCCGCGGCGCCTGCGCTTTCCATCGCACGCGCAGGCAACGAACTGGTCCTGAGCTGGGCCGGGTCGTCGTCCGGTATCGTGCTGGAACACTCCCCGACTTTGAGCCCCGCGGCGTGGTCGGCGGTGTCTGGGGTCACTGGATCCCAGCACCGGGTGACGCCGTCGGGAGCCGGCGGATTCTACCGTCTGCGGCAGTAGGGGGCGCCCAGGCGTCGGGCGTCGGGCGGACGCCCGACGCCTGGAGTTCGGCCCTTTTCAGGCGTCGCGGAGGACGACGAACGGTGGGGAAGATCAGGATCGTGGAACGACAGGTTCTTGGGACTGCGGCGGCATGACGCCGCTTTGGATTCGCCGACGCGCTTGCCCCGGACGCCGGAGCGCTGCCTGCGTCGGTTCCCCTGCCCGCGTTGAATCCAACCGGATTGCGGACGCGGGGATCGACGGTGCGGGGCGGGCCAATGCAGGCCGTCACGCGCTCGTGTTGTACGAGACACTGCTGTCGATGCGCTGACCGCTGACTGCTGAGGCATGAATGGGTTGCATGTTGGTGATGAGTTGAAAGTTGGATGACTCGGCGGGGCGGGGCTTAAGGAGGGATGGGGTATGGCCGATAGGTGAAATGGTTACTCAGTCAGGGAGTTGTTTGATCCCGCGAACGGTCACCCTGATGGGTGCGGGAGTTCGCGTCGGGCTGAGTCCCCTGTCTCGGCACGATGAAGAACTGGTTTCTCAAACTCTCCGTGGGTTCGAAGATTGCCGCCGTGGGTGCGGTGTCGGCGGTCCCGATAAGCCTTCTCGCCACCTTCATGATCGTCTCGCTCATCCGGGACCAGGTGGAGTTCGGACGAAAGGAAGTCCTGGGCAACGAGTTTCTCCGTCCGCTGGTGACCCTGCAAAACCTTCTCTGGGAACAGCGGTCCGTGGTTCGAAAGCGGGTGGCGGGGGAGGGTGCGGCTGCCGATCGATTGGAGCAGGTTGGGCGTGGACTGGACGAGGCGGTCTCCCGGCTTGGGGAGGTGAACGGGCGTCTTGGGGCGTCCCTGCAGTTCGGGGAGGCGGATTTGGCGAAGTCCCATCGGGAAGCCGCCCATCCGGCGCGGATCGTTTCCCTCGTGAAATCGCTGAGATCGTCGGCGGTGGAGAACGCGGAGGCCTACGACCGCCTCCACGAGGCGATCCGGATGGCGATCGTCCACGCGGGCGACAAGTCCAACCTGATTCTGGATCCCGACCTGGACAGCTATTATCTGATGGATGCGGTGCTGGCGGCGATTCCGCAGGTTATCGACCGGGTCGGGCGGTTGCATGAGTTTCTCGGGGGCGTGACACCCGGGGGGAAGCTGACCCTGGAACAGCGGTCGCAACTGACGGAGTACGCGGTGCTGTTGAGGCAGGTTGATTTCGATCGATTGAGTTCGGACATCGACACGGCGTTGATGGAGGACGGTGAGTTTCATGGGGTTTGCGGGGAGTTTCAGTCGTCGATGCCCCCCGTGGTGCTGCGGCTTGCGGAGGTGAAGCGACGGTTGATGGGGGGGCTGGGAACAGTCCTGGGCTCGGGCGAGAACGCGGTTTTGGACGGTGGAATGCTGTCGTCGCTGGCGCAGGATGCCGTGGAGGCCCGGGAGGCGGCGTTTGCGTTGTGGGGTGTTTCGAGCGGCAACCTGGATCGCCTGCTGGAGTTGCGTTTGCGGGAGCACCGGCGTCAGGGCTGGACCTATCTCGGGGTGGTGGGGTTGGCGTTGGTGGGGGCCCTGGTGATGACCCTGGCGGTGATGCGGGACACGGGGGGACGACTTCGGCGGGTTGTGGAGCAGTTGGCCTGCATTTCGAGGGAGATCACCGGAGCTGCCGGTCATCTGGCCGAAGCGAGCCAATCGGTGGCGGCTTCGGCGAGCGAGCAGGCGGCGGCCATTGAGCAGACCGGGGCGTCCCTGGTGGAGATGGGCGCCATGACGCGTCGGAATTCCGAGAGCGCGCAGGGGGCGAAGGAGTTCGCCTCGCGCACCCGTTCGGTGGCGGATGCGGGAATGGAGGAGGTCAACCAGCTGGGCAAGGCGATGGAGGAGGTGGGGAGTGCCGGATCGGATGTGCGGCGCATCATCCAGACGATCGATGAGATCGCGTTCCAGACCAACATTCTGGCCTTGAACGCCGCGGTGGAGGCGGCGCGTGCCGGGGAGGCGGGACTGGGGTTTGCGGTGGTGGCGGAGGAGGTTCGGAATCTGGCCCAGCGCAGCGCGAAGGCGGCGCGGGAAACCACCGAGATCATCGAACGATCCGCGGCGAAGACATCGCAGGGACAGCAGCGCGGCGTGCGGGTGGCCCGCAGCCTGGAGGAGATCGTGACCCTGGTCCGCCAGCTGGAGGAGCGGGCGCGGGACATTGCGGAGGCGTCGAAGGAGCAGACCCACGGCATCGCGGAGATCCAGTCGGCCGCCGCCCAGATGGATCAGATGGTCCAGCGCAACGCCGCGGCGGCGCAGGAAGGAGCGGATGGCGGCGAGGTGCTCAGGACCCAGACCATCAGCCTCAAGGAATCCGTCGCTGAACTGGTCTCCCTGGTCGGCCGCGTTGAGACCGGTGAAGTGGCGTCCGGGCTGGCGGCTGGGAGCGTTTCCGGCGGCGCGGAGAATCCCCGGATTCCGCTGGATCCACCGCGCAGGGTGCGGAGCCGGGGACCACGGCCGGCCGGGACGGGCCTGCGGATGTCTGCCGGTGCCGGTGCCAGTTCCACGGCCCTGGCCCATGGGACGGCGACGGCGATTGGGAGTGCGACGGCCACGGCGACGGCGACGGCGAGGGCCAAGAAAAACGGCGTTCCCGTGGAGGAGAACGCCGTGGATGATTTCGTGGATGCGGGGTGATCCGCTCCGGGAGAGCCGGGATCAGGCGCCCATGCCGTCTTCGAACGAGCCGGCGGCGACGGGGAAGCAGAGGTGATCGCGGACGAAAGCGATGCCGTTGGCGCTGGTGAAGTCGAGGTCCTTGTGGGCGCTTTCGGCTTCGACGACGAGGGGGGCGGTCTTGGTGCCCATGATTTCGCAGTACCGGCGCGGGTAGCCGGCGAGGAGGAGCATCTCGACATAGCGGGCCATGTTGAGGTCGCCGCTGGGGAGGTCGGTGAACTGCATGCCGCGCTTGGGCCAGTCGGCCTGCATGGCGCGGAGGGGGAAACCGGGTCGGATGGTGTGGTTCTTCACGTGGGCCGCGTAGATGCGCTGGGCGACGGAGAGGAACCGGGTTTCGGAGGATTCGCCTTCCCAGCAGTGGGAGGGGTCGGCATTGACGCCGAGGCAGGCGTCGCCGTCGCAGATCTGCACGAGCAGATGGAAGTCATCGGCGCACATGGCGGCGGTGCCGGGGTGGATTTCGTGGCAGAGCTTGATGCCGCGTTCGTTGGCGGCCTTGCGGAGCTTGGCGGTCTTCTTGACGAAGCGTTCCTTGCCTTCCTCGAGCAGGTCGTAGCCGGGACCCTTCCAGAAGCCCCAGGGGTAGCCGGTGGCGAGTTCCCAGCCGAAGGCCACGCCCCAGAACATGGGGATGATCTTCATGTTCAGTTCCGCGGCCAGATCGAGGAACTTGAGCAGATAGTTCTCCGCCCATTTCTCGAGTTTCTCGGGGGACAGCTTCTGGGCCTCCGGGGGGATGAACGGGTGGCCGGACTTGGTGCCGGTCCAGGCGCTGGTGTGGACCCAGAACGGGCAGTGGGACGAGATGCCGTCCAGGGTCATGGCCCGGGACTCGAAGGCTTCGCGGATTTCCTTGACGGATTTGAAGAGTTTTCCGCCCTGCAACATGTAGTTGCTGGGCTGGGCGCCGGTGGCGCCGGCGCGCTTCGCGTAGTCCAGGAAGTCACCAAGACTCTTTGCTCCGTGTTGGGCCCCTTCGATGGAGGGGTGATAGCAGGGGTTCGCCATAAAATGTCGGGTGTTGAAAACCTTCGGTAACGGTCGGTTCCTCACCAATAAGGAGCGCCCCGGGCCGGTGCAATCCCCAAGTGGCTTCC
>CAYZAE010000013.1:18352-65958 GCA_964476125.1 uncultured Verrucomicrobiota bacterium
CCTGGTGGCGGTCGGGGTGATCCTGCTTCAGATCGCCCTTTTGATGCCGGCTCTGGGCCGGGCCCGCATCGAGGTGCGCGCGTTGCGTTGCTTGCACAACCTGCGCCAGTGGGGGGTCGCGACCTCCGCCTACGTGATGGATCATGAGGACCGGCTCCCGCCCGAGGGGGCCCCGAACCCCGGCGAAAACGACACCCGCACCGGCTGGTACATCCAGTTGCCGCCGGAGATCGGATTGGCCCCCTACCATCGGATGACTTGGCGGACCAATGCCGAGGTCGCTCCGGGTTCATCGACCTGGCTGTGCCCGGCCAATCCCCGGCGAAGCAATGGCCGGAACCTGTTCCATTACTGTCTGAACCAGGAGGTGGATGGGGCCGGCGTCGACGATGCCCCGGTGCGCTGGAGCGCCCTTCGCGAGCCGGCGCGGCTGGTCTGGTTGTTCGATTCCCGGAACCTGCCCGCGGTCGGCACCTGGCGATTCGTGGCCGGCCGGCTGCACGGCACGGGGGCCCAATTCCTGTTCCTGGACGGACACGCGGCCCGGGTGCGTGCGGACGAGGTCCGGGATGCGGACGGTCGGCGAATCGCTCCCGGCGACGGTGCGCTTCGGTGGCGTCCCTGAGGGGACAACGTGGAATGGAGGGGAGCCTTTGGAGGGTGGCGCGCTCAGCAGATCGTGCCCCAGCCAGACAAGGCAGGGCGGCTGCTCCGTGGGCGCCGGTTGAAGCTAGGTGTCGAACCGGAGGTAAATGGCCTTGAGATAGTGGGCCTCGGTGAAACGGGCCGGGTGATCCGGAGGGTGGGCGGTGGTGCGGAGTTCGGTGAAGGGCCGGCGCGTCCGGGTGATGCCGTCGCGGACGGCCTGAAAGAAGTCCGGGGTCGAGACGTGGGCGGAGCAGGAGGCCGCGAGCAGGGTGCCGCCCGGGCGGACGCGGGCGGCGCCGAGTCCGGCCAGCCGCGCGTAGGCGGCGAGGGCGCCGGTTCGTTCGGCCTCGCGTCGGGCGAGGGAGGGCGGGTCGAGAATGACCAGGTCGAACTGGCGGCGGGGGTCTTTGGCCAGCCAGTCGAAGGTATCGGCCTGCACCGTCTCGTGCCGCACACGGGCCACGGCGGGTTGGTCCTGGTTGAGCGCGAAATTACGGCGGGCGCTGTCGAGGGCGTGCGGGCTGATGTCGAGGTCGGTCACCCCGAGGGCTCCACCCCGGGCTGCATGCAGGGAAAATCCGCCCGAGAAACTGAAGCAGTTCAGGACCTCGGCGCCTTGGGCGAAGGTTCCGACCAGCCGGCGGTTGTCGCGTTGGTCGAGGAAGAAGCCCGTCTTTTGACCGCGGATCACTTCCGCTTCGAACCGCAGGCCGTCCTCCAGGAAGACCACCGGACCCTCGATGGGTTCGCCGGCGAGGATCTGGCCGTCCCTCCGGCCGAACTCGGCCTGGGCCTGGGCGGCGATATTCCGGCTGAGGCGCAGGACGATGGAGCGTGGCTGGAGGCGTTCGGTGAAGAGCGGAAGCAGTTCCCCGAGCCGCGGCAGCCAGGCGGCGGTGTAGAGCTTCAGCACCAGCACGTCGCCGTAGCGGTCGAGGACCAGTCCGGGCCATCCGTCGTTCTCCCCATGCACGCAGCGCCAGCCCGTGGTGCGTGCGTCGAACAGGGCGGCCCGGCGATCCAGCGCGGCCTCAAGATGCCCGCGCCACCAGGAGGCATCGAGGGTGACGGGCGATCCGGTGTGCAGGACGCGGACGCGAAGGGGCGAACCCGGATCGAACAGGCCGAGCGCGAGGAAGCGATCCTTGCGGTCGTAAAGCACGGCCAGGTCACCGACGGTTCCCGGCCGGTTCTGGGCGGTGATGCGGTCGGCGTAGACCCAGGGGTGTCCGTGGCGGACGGCGTTTTCCGCGGCGGGCGAGACGTGGAGCCGCAGGCGCGTGGGGCCGCTCATGGGCGCGGTTTGGGCGGGGCCGGGGCCGGGGTCGGAGCGGCCGCGGCCGGGGCCGGGGCCGGGGCGGCGACGGGGGCGGGGGGGATTACGGCTCCGGGACCTGGCTTGGGTTCCGGCATGGGGGCGTCGATGGCTTTCCGCCAGGCGGCGAGCTTCAACTGAAGTTCGCGGGCTTTTTCGGGCAGGCTGCGGACCAGGTTGTTCTTTTCGCCGAGGTCCTCGACCAGGTTGTAGAGTTCGAGGCGGCCGTCTTCGAAGAACTCGAGCAGTTTGAAATTGCCGGCGCGGATGACGCCGATGGGTGTGGTACGCCAGCCGGGGCGACCGAAGGCCTCGAGGTAGCCGGGGAAATGCCAGTAGATCGCGTCACGGCCGAGGGAGGCGGTGGGATCGCGGAGGACTGGCATCAGGCTGATGCCATCGAGCGGGGGACTGGAGGGGGGGCGGACGGCGGCGATATCGCAGAAGGTGGGGAGCAGGTCGACGTGGGCGCCGGGTTGGGCGCATTTGGTTCCGGGTGCCACGACACCGGGCCAGCGGACCACGAAGGGGACCCGGATGCCGCCTTCGTAAAACATGCCCTGGCCACCCCGCAGCGGGGAGTTGTCGGTGGACCCGATCCGGCGCCCGCCGGCATCGGTTTCAGGGTAGCCTCCGACGCCCCCGTTGTCGGAGGTGAAGACGACGACGGTGTTGGTGCCGAGTTGGTGCTCCTGAAGGCGGGCGAGCACGCGGCCGACGTTTTCGTCGAGGCTGGCGACCATGGCCGCATAGGCGGCATCCCGATGACCGCCGGCGGGCGCCTTTTTCTCAAAACGCGCGATGAGGGCGGGTTTGACGTCGAAGGGGGCGCGGACAGCCAGGAACGACAGGAGCAGGAAGAACGGGCGATCCTTCTGGCGGCTGACGAAATCGATGGCGCGGTCGGTGATGAAGTCGGTGACGTGCGCGCCCGGGGGAATTTCGGCGGCGGGGGAGACCTGGAATCCGACATATTGGTCGGAGGTGAGCATGGTTTCGTCGAAGCCGAACCGGCCGGGGTGGGCTTCGGGTTCGGTGCCGAGCTGCCATTGGCCGAAGAATCCGGTGGAATAGCCGGCGGCCTTGAGCACGGAGGCGAGGGTGGGGGAACCGGGGCGAAGGCTGGGGCGGTTGGCGGGCGGGTTCATGCGCCGGGCCGTGGCGTCGCCGGGGGCGAGGGTGTCGACGGCATAGACGCCTGTGCGCGCCGAGTAGTTGCCGGTGAGGAAGGAGGCGCGGCTTGGGGGGCCGCTCTGGGACACGTAAAAGCTGGTCAGGCGGATCCCCGCGGCGGCGAGGGCATCGAGGTTGGGGGTTTCGTAGAACCTGGATCCCCCGAAGCCGGTGTCGGTCCAGCCGAGGTCGTCCGCGAGGATGAGGACCACGTTGGGAGGCCGTGGAGGAGGCGTTTGGGCGCGCGCCGGCAGCGGCGCGATCAGAGAGGCGAATGAGGCGAAAAGAACCAGGAAGCGGTTCACGGTAGGCGAGATTCACCGGAACCGTGCACCCGGGCGAGTGCTTTCTTGGGACCGGGATTGCCTGCGGGCCCGGCTTTCCGTTAAGTCTCCGCCGATGTCCTCGGTGGCCGAACAACTCCGGCAGGCGCGCGAAGCCCAGGGTCTTTCCCTGAAGGCTCTCGCCGAAGCTACCAAGATTCGGACCGACCATCTCGAGGCTCTGGAGAAGGCGGATTACGAACCCTTCCCGGCGCCGGTCTACATCCGGGGTTCGGTGCGCACCTACGCCAGCTTCCTCAAGATGGATGTGCCGGCGGTCTTGAGGGATCTCGACGCGGAACTCTCGAAATCCCCGGAATTCAGCGGGCCTCCCAGCCTGACGGGAGAGCGCCGCGGGCCTCTGGACTGGCTGACCTACCAGCTTTCCCGGGTCAACTGGCGCCTGACCGGCGTCGCTGCCCTGGTGCTGGCCGTGGTCAGCGGCGGTCTGATCGGGTGGCAGGCCTGGAACCGGCGGCTCCAGGAGGATCCCCTCAGCCGCCTCGGCCCGGGCATCTACCGGCCCACCCAGATCTCCGAGGGCGATGTTCTTGCTCTTCCCGCCACCAACACAGTCCCACCGCCGGTGCTCGGACGGCGTTGAACGGCCCGGGGTTCCTGGGGTCCGGTGGGTCCGGTGGGTCCTGGCGGTGGAGTTAACGGACCATGTTGGGCGCCAGGAAGTAGAGCCCGGTGCGGAGCTTGAAGGACGGCAGGCCGAGATCGATTTTCACCTTGGTTTCAGGAGCCTGGCCCAGAAGGCGGAAGATCGAACCGAAGGACGGGGCACGCCGGTACTCGACCAGCTTGGCGTCCTCGAGCCCTGCCAGCTTCAGGGTGCGGCTGACGGCATCGCCGAAATCGCCGAGTTCATCCACAAACCCCAGTTTCCAGGCCTCCTTGCCGGACAACAGCCGGCCATCGGCGAATTCCTGCCAGTTCTTGGCCAGCGGACGTCCGTGGTCCGCTTCCTCCCCGTCGTTGTCCTCGTTCTGGGCTTCCGCGAGGGCGCGGCCTTCGGCGATGACGCTCTTGAAGCGTTCGAAGGTTTCATTGACCAGGTTCTGGACGATGCGGCGTTCCTCGCTGGTGATGTCGTCGTCCCGTTTGTCGGGGCTGAGCATGTCCTTGAGTTCACCGCTCTTGAACACCTGGGGGCGGACCCCGACCTTGTCCATCAGCACGCGATAATTGTAGCTGTGCATGATGACGCCGATGCTGCCGGTGATGGTGAGTTCGTTGGCCACGATCCAGCGGCAGGGGGCGGCCACGTAGTAACCGCCGGACGCGGCCACGGTGCCCATGGAGGCCACCACGGGCTTGTCGTGCTCCGCCTGGAATTCGGTGAGCAGCTTGTAGATCTCGTCCGACGCCAGCACTTCGCCGCCGGGCGAATCAATCTTGAGCAGGATCGCCTTCACGTTCCGGTCGTTGGCGGCGCGTTCGAGCTGGTCCTCGATGTGGCTGACCAGGGTGGTCCCCTCATAATCCAGCGCCTCCCCGGAAATCACACCCTGCAGGTCGATCACCGCGATCTTCTCCCGGGCCGAGGAGGACTCGAGCACGGTTTCATGGAGGTCATCCCGTTTCTGGCTGTGACTGGACGCGGTGCCGAAATCCGCACCGTCGAAGCGATCCGCGATCCAGACCAGGCCGAAGAAACCCGCGGCCCCGAGGCCTGCGAGAATAAGAATCGCCCAGAGCCATCCCGAGCCCCCACGGCGCGGGGGAGGGCCGCCGGGGCCGTCCACAAACGGGCGGATCGGCCGGTACGCGGCGGTGCCGGAGCCCGCATCCGATCCCTGGCCGTGGCCTGGTTGAACCAGGGGCGGCGGGGTGGGGGGGGGAACGAAGGAGCCTGCGGCGGAGAGGTTCGGCGGTAAATCGGGGCTTTCGCCGGAAGGCGTGGCATCCATGGGCCGCAACGTACGGAAGCCTTCGCGACCCCGCAAGCGGCCCGCATCAGTGCTGCGGGATGGTGGCAACGATGCGGCGGACGATTTCGTCGGCGCTCACGCCATCGCTTTGGGCGGCGAAATTGGGTCCGAGCCGGTGGCGCATGACGGCGGGGGCGACGGCGGCGACGTCTTCACAGGCGACGCAGGATTCGCCGCGGAGCAGGGCGCGGGCTCGGGCGGCGACGACGAGGCTGAGGCTGGCGCGGGGGCCGGCGCCCCAGTTGAGCCATTTCTTGCAGAAATCGAGGGCTTCGGGGGCTTTCGGGCGGGTGACCCGCACGATTTTCTCGGCGTATTTGTAGACGTGATCCGCGATGGGGATGCGTTTCACGGCGTTCTGGAGCTCGATGATCTGTTCGGCGGTGAGCACGGCTTCGGGAGTGCCGCCCCCGGTGGTGGTGCCGCGCTTCATGATCTCGATCTCCTCCTCGGAACTCGGGTAATCGACGGTGATCATGAACAGGAACCGGTCGAGCTGGGCTTCGGGCAGGGGGTAGGTGCCTTCCTGCTCGAGCGGGTTCTGCGTGGCGAGCACGAAGAACGGATCGGGCAGGGGGTAGTCCGTTCCGCCGGCGGTGACCTTGCGCTCCTGCATGGCCTCCAGCAGCGCCGCCTGCGTCTTGGGCGGGGTCCGGTTGATTTCGTCGGCCAGAATGACGTTCGCGAAGATCGGTCCGGGGAGGAATTTGAACCGGCGCTCGCCCGACATCGGATCCTGGTAGATCACCTCGGTGCCGGTGATGTCGGAGGGCATCAGGTCGGGCGTGAACTGGATGCGCTTGAAGCTGAGGTGCAGCGTGCGGGCCAGGCTGGAGACGAGCAGGGTCTTGGCCAGGCCGGGCACCCCCACCAGCACCGCATGGCTGCGGGTGAAGATGGCGATGAGGATCTGCTCGATGACCTCGTGCTGTCCCACGATCACCTTCGCCAGCTCCCGCTCCAGGGCCGAGCGCGCGCTCTGAAGCCGGGCAAGGGACGCCAGGGGATCGGTCGCGGACGCCGATGCGGACGCGGGTTTGCCGCCGGGAGCAGGGGAATTTGCGGGTGCGGTGGTCATGTCGCCGGGATGCTTGGACACTGGTTGCGTCGAGGCTTCTCCGCGACGGCACCGAATGCAACCCGGAGTTTCGGCGAGTTGCCGGAATGGGCCCCCGGCGGCATCTTCCGCCGGACATGACAACGCGACGAGGGTTCCTGGTGGCGGTGGCCTTGCTGACCTTGGGAGTTCCGAAGCTCCAGGCGGCCGAGGAAGTGGCCAAGCTCACCCAGCAGGCGGAGGAGGCGGTGGAGCGTTTCCAGAAGGCGGATTCCACTCTCGGCCCGCTGATCAAGGAGGCCGCCGGATACGTGGTCTTCCCGCGGGTGGCCAAGGGCGGTCTGGTCTTCGGCGGAGCCAAGGGCGACGGGCTGGTCTTCGAGAAGGGCAAGCCGGTGGGCAGGGCCACACTCACCCAGGGAACCTTCGGCGCCCAGATCGGCGGCCAGATTTTCCGGGAGATCATCCTCTTCGAAACGTCGTCGGCCCTGGACAGCTTCAAGCAGAGCAAGGTCGAGATGAGCGCGCAGGTCGGGGCGGTGGCCGCGGCCGAAGGCGTGGGCAAGAACGCCAAATACACCGATGGCGTCCTGGTGATCACCCAGCCGCTCAAGGGCCTCATGGCCGAGGCGAGCGTCGGAGGCCAGAAATTCCAGTTCGAAGCCCTGCCTTGAGCTAAGGGGTCGGGCGTGGCATGAGCGGGGACTCCCATGATTCCCTCGCTTTCATTGCTCCCCGTCGGTTGGTGGAAGCGCCTTTGCCGGGTGGTGTGCCTGCTTCTTCCCGCCGCGCTGCCCGCCCTCGAACGGCCCGAAAAGGAGTTCCGGATCTACCAGTTCCCCGCCGATCGCATCCCGCGGATCGATGGGAATGCCGACGACTGGGAGATGGTCCCGGGCGAATACCGCATCGGGTTGGACCAGTTGTCCGACACCACCGGCGGCCGGGGCACGAACTACAACCGGGCCGATCTGGATGTTCAGGTCCGCGTGGGCTGGGTGAAGGGATTGAACCAGCTCTATTTCCTGTACGAAGCCACCGACGATTACTGGGACTTCGCCCGGACGGACCTGCACAACGACATCTTTGAACTGGTGGTGGACGGGGATCTGTCCGGGGGACCGTTCATCAAGCATCTGCATCCGCTTTGGAAGGAACGCCCGGACCAGGGGCACTTCGCGTTCCACGGCGTTCACGCCCAGAACTACCACATCTTCACGCCGTCGGAGGGCAAGGACTGGGCGATGGTCTGGGGCTGCCAGCCCTGGATCAAGGACCTGCCCTACGCCAACGCAGCCCAGCACTACAACTTCCGGCCGCATGAAGGAGGACGGTACGTGCTCGAATTCTGGATCACGCCCTTCGATTACGCACCGGCCGAGGGTCCGGCCCGGGCCGTGGTTTCCCAACTCCGCGAGGGCGCCCGGATCGGGATGTCGTGGTCGGTGCTGGACTACGACGACGAGGAATCGAAGGGGAACAAGGCGTTCTGGAACCTGTCCCACAAGACCACCATGTACGGGGATGCCTCGGATCTGTGCGCGTTCCGGCTCATGCCCCTTGAGGCGCGCTGGCGGAAGCCGGTGGAGGCGTTGTGGACGTTCGAGGTGACGGACCGGAAGTCCCGGACCGTGGCCTTTCGGGAAGAGTCCCACGGGGCGGTGAGTTCCTGGCGCTGGGACTTCGGGGATGGCACCACCTCGGAGGAGCGGAATCCCGTGCACACCTATTCGCGCGGTGGCGAGTTTACCGTGACGCTTTGGGTCCGCGGCGGCGGTGCGGAATCGCGGCGGTCGAAGGTCTGGGATCTGTTCCTGGAGTGACCGGTCTTATGGAGTGCGCCAGCCCTCTGGCGCTTTGCTCCGACGTAGGGCGGCGGACGGGCGTGGGGAGCGGAGAGGGGGCGGTTGTGGGAAAGCGGCAGAGGGCTGCCGCACTCCACATGGGGGCGGCCTTATGGAGTGCGCCAGCCCTCTGGCGCTTTGCTCTGACGAGGGGTGGCGGACGGGCGCGGGGTGGGGAGGGGTCGATGCCGCGGCACCATGGATCGGAAATCCCCGAGGTTATAGGGACCCACCTAGGGATGGCCGAGGTCGACTTCAGCCACGGCGACCGAGCCCCACTGGGACGCCTGGGCGACGGGTTGGCCGGTGGTGTCGAAGATGGCGGAAATCATCCAGCCATGGCGCGGTTCCATGAAGGTGCTGCTGATCAGATAGACGTGGTTCTCGCAGGCGCGGGCCTGGGCGAGCAGGGGATTGCAGCCCCAGACCGGCCAGGCAATGACTTCAGCCCCGCGGTTCGACAATTCTCGGGCCACTTCTGGGAAGAACCCGTCGTAGCAAATCATCAGCCCGACCCGGCCGAAGGCGGTGTCGAACACGGGATACTCGTGGCCCGGGGCGATGCCGGATTCGACCTCGGCATGGGGGAGGCAGACCTTCCGATATTTGCCGATCAACCGTCCGTCCGGTCCGAGCAGGACGGCGGTGTTGTGGACCAGGCGGCCCTCGCGCTCGAGCAGGCTGAGGACGATGTGCAGGCGGTGTTTCGCGGCGAGTTCGCCGAAGTAAGCCGTGGTGGGTCCGGGGATCGGTTCCGCCAGTTCCTGCGGTTTCTGTTTCAGGCCCACCGAGGTGACAGTTTCACCGAGGACCACCAGATCGGCGTGCTGCCTGGCCGCTTTCTCGAGCAGGGGCGCGTATTCCTCGCAATTCCGGCGCGGGGATTTCCCGGTCGGTTTGTAGTGAACCGCGGCGAGGCGGACCTTCCGGGGCGCGGGAGGTTCCGTTCGTTCGAACCGGACGTCACTCCAGACCACACGTCCGCGGGGAGCCCATTGCAGGTGGAGTTCGACCCGTGCGCGGGTGGCTTTGCCGGGCACACGGTAGACCCCGGAAACGAGCGTGCGGCCCTCGCGGTCGGTGGCGCCATCGACCGGATGTTCCGGTTCGGCGCTGGGAGTATGGCCAAGGGATTCAATCTGCGCGGCGGACACATCCGCCGGAACACCGTGTCCGTCGTCGCCTTCCCAGACGATGCGCACCAGACAGCTGCGGCGTGGGTCGGCGACGCGGCGGGTGGTTCGGAGGGCCTGGAACCGGAAATACTCCCCTCCGATGACCTCAAAGGACTTCTGGAACCAGCCGTCGAGACCCTCCCGCCGGTCGTGCGTGAGGATCAGGGAACCCTTGGGATCGATGGAGAACTCCGGCCGGATCTCCTCGCGCGGACTTAGCGCCGACCAACCTTGGAAATCCGCGGCTTGGGCGGCCGGGGTGAGGGTGGAGGTCAGGGTGAGCGTGAGGAGCCCGAGGAAGACGAGCCGGAGCATGGGAGGGGTGTTCTGGAGTGCGCCAGCCCTCTGGCGCTTTGCTCTGACGAGGGGCGGCGGACGGGCGCGGGGGTGGAGGAGAGGCGGTTGTTGGAAAGCGGCAGAGGGCTGCCGCACTCCACACGGCCGTCACTTCCCGGGGCGCCTGGCGGGCGGGACCCAGTTCTTGTGCCAGTCCAACCGCCAGAGGCGTTCGAGCTTCACCAGCTCGGCGTGGCCATCGACGAAGCCGAGATCGATCGCACCCGGGAGTTCGCCCCTGGGATCGAAGGTCTGGTTACGGGCCACCGTCGCGCCGCCGTGACGGGGAAGGGTGAGGCGCACCATGGCACCCGCGAAATCGTCGCCCGTGAACAGGTTGCGCGCCGGCGGATCGTTGGGCTGGGGCCAGGTGTCGATCCAGTTGCCATCCCCGATCACCGGGGTGGTGGAAGGCGTGGGGCAGTCGACGTCACTGCGGAACTTCTTCGGCTTCTGGTCCGGGGTGCTGAAATAGGGGTCGTCATCGCCATAGAACCAGCCGTTGAAGACGTAGCTGCCCTCGTAATCCCGGCCGCGGGAACTGGTCCAGAGCCAGGTCTGGTTCACCGATCCGCTGTTGGGATGGCGGCGCCTGGATTTCTTGGCGGCGGGCGGGGCGGACGGGCAGATGCGCGATTCGTTGATCGCCCCGTAATTGGTGGCGAGCACGGTCACCCAGAGCGCGTCGTCCAGGGTGGCTGTCGGGGTCCCGTTGTAAGGGACCGGTTTGTCGAAGTCCGACAGGTACATGAACGTGGCCAGCGTCATGGTTTTGACGTTGTTCACGCACTTGATCTGCTGCGCCTTGGCTTTGGCCTTGCCGAGGGCGGGCAGGAGCATGCTGGCGAGAATCGCGATGATCGCGATGACCACCAGCAATTCGATCAGGGTGAACGCGGATCGGCGGCGGTCCGGAAGTTGGAACAGGCTCATAGTCGTTGGGTTCGGTCGCTCCCGTCGCCGCCCGCGTCACATTTCCAAACACGCGTCGGTCCGGGTCGTCAGAGCCACGATTGGGTCATCGATCCTCCCCTCCGAACTCAGGTCTTCGACCGGGAAACGACCAGACAACCTACCGTGGAGCGTGGCGACGCTGGCCAAACGACCGACGAAGGTCAAGACGGGGACGGGGAGACGGGGACGGGAGTCCCGATCCCCGCGTAACGGACCGCCGGAAATCCGGATGGCACCACGAAGTGCACGAAGCGCACGAAGGAAATTCGGGGTCGTGCGTGACCAAAGCCCTGTCCCTCTGGAGTGACTCCGCGGGAGGATCCGGGGCGCATCGCATCACGGCCAGGTTCTCGCGAAATCGAACCGGAGCCCGACCAAAGACCTGTCGCTCTATTGCGGTGCGCCCGGCACGCGATCAAAAGCCTGTCCCCCTGTCGAAGGGTCCGGATCCCGTCTGGATCCTTGGAGTTTGGCCATTTTCGCCGATGGCACAGAAGTCGCGGAGCGACGGAACGAGGGTAGCCAGGGGCTTCAGCCCCTGGACCCGGTGCGAGTTTCCGGCGCGTCGCGGAGCGACGCCGGAATCGGTTGCCTCGATTTTCCTCGCACCCCTCGATCTTGCCTACGCCTCCCATAACGGTCGTACGTCGCTCCGCGACGCCAACCCAATAATCCACGCATACCGTGGGCTAAAGCCCACGGCTACCCTCCTTCTGTCGCTCCGCGACGCCTGAAAATGGCCAAATTCCAGGGCATGCCTGCGGCATGCTTGGACGATGGGAAACCAAAAGCCTGTCCCCCTATCGCGGTGCGCACGCCACGCGACCAAATGCCTGTCCCTCTGTCGAAGGGCGCGGATCCCGCAGTGGGCGCTCAGTAGGTCTGTCCCTCTGTTGGGTGCGGTGCCGCGGGCGGGGATAAGAAGTCTGGGATCGGTTCTTAAGTAAATCGGCATCAGCCCGATACCGATCTTCAACGGGCGCGGTCGACCCGCGCCCAGGGGTGTCGATGTTGTCGCCCCGCATTCCCAACGCCTCGCATGTGCTATTCGAGTGGTCGGTTCTCCTGGTGCCGCGGCCCCCTCCTGGCGGCTCTCGGTCTTCTTCTGTCGTCGATGACCCCGGGCCTGTCCCAGTCCTGGCAGCATGTCGTCCAACTTGGCGGTCAGCGGGGTTCGGCCGTCGGCGGAGGGTCGGGGAACACGCTGTATGCCGGGCTGGGCAGCGGGCACGTGCTGCGTTCGGACGACAACGGCCTGACCTGGATCGCAGTGACCCATGGCCTGGTGGACAACGCCGGGGGGATGCTGCTTCCCAAGGCGTTCGTGGTGACACCAACCGGGCGTGTGCTCCGAGGCGGAGACAATGCCTCGTGGCAGAACAAGGTCGGGTCACCGGTTTTTCGTTCCGATGACCGGGGTGGCCACTGGAACGAGGTCCCGCTGCCATTCGCCAGCTCCACCCGGAATCCAGGCGGCATCGGGATCAGTGATCTCGTCCTGCACCAGGGAGCGGTCTATTTCTCGGATCTGCTCTCCGAAGGGGTTTGGAAGAGCACCGACGACGGCAACACCTGGACGGCGGTGGGGCAGCAACTTCCGACGGCTCCGTTCATCGGGTTCGCCAAGACCTATTACGCGCTGGCCAGCGCAGGGAGTGCGCTGCTCACGGTGGAAGCCACGCGCGGCGTCTTTCGATCGACGGATGGCGGTGCGACCTGGGCCCAGGCGGTGAACGGGATTTCCGGAGTGCTGAACAGTCCTCTGTTCGGAGGGCGCACCTGGAGCGGCACGGATGTTGTCGGGGCACCCGATGGCACGGCGTTCGCGGTGGTCGACAACCGTTTGTATCGGAGTCGCGATGCGGGCGCTTCGTGGGTGGAGGTGGGGGCGGGGGTGTTTGATTCGCCGAATCCCTTTGTGCCTTCGGTCATTCAGCCGGCGGCGCGCAAGGTGGAGTTGCTCGGGGATCGGGTTTTTGTTTCGACCGCTGAAGGGAACCCGCGCTTCTACGAGGGAACCTCCCTGGGGGCTTCGTGGGCGGAGCTTCCGCGCCTTGCCGTGGGAGGCGAGCCGGGGAGCATTCTGGGGCAGAGTTTCGCCGCGCATCAGGGCGCGCTCTATTTTGCGGGGACGAATGGCATTCACCGGCTCGATCTGGCGACTGCGACGAGAATTCCGCTGCGACCCCGGGTGACGGTTGTTCCGGCGGGTTCGGTGGGAATGAACCTCGGGGCGACACTGCGTGTCCGGGCCACGGTGATCGGCACCGCGCCCTACCAGTTCGAATGGCGCATCAACGACCAGCCGATCGCGGGGCAGACTTCCTTCGAACTCGCGTTCACGCCAACCGCCCTCGACCAGGGCGGAACCCTTTCGGTGGTGGTGGGCAATGCCGCGGGATCGGTGACGAACACGGTGGGGACGGTGTCCATCGCTCCGATCGCTCCCGGTGCCGTGGACTACTCGTTTCGGCCCGTGGTGAGCACGAACGGGTTCCAGCCTGGGCTCGTGACGACTTTCGCCTTTGGTCCGGACGGCAGCGTGTTTCTCGGAGGTGCCATGGCTTCCCCGATCGAGCTCTACAGCTCGCTTCGCAAGGTCTTCGCCGACGGCCAACCGGATCCCGCGTTCGTCACGGGGTCGTCGACGGGTTCGGGAACGGGGCCGGGTGCTTCGTCCGGTCGCCTCAGCGCCTTGCTCCCGCTGGCGGACGGTTCGGTGCTCGTCGGGGCGGCCGACACCAGTGATGGTGGTCGGTATTACCGGCGGTTGTTGCCTGATGGTTCGGTGGACGCCGCCTGGCCGTGGCCGGCGACGATGGCCGGGGGGCCGCGCAAGATGGTTCGGCTGGAGGATGGCCGGTTGCTGGTGGGGGGTGGCAGTGACGGCGGGATTCATCGGCTCCTTTCGGATGGCACTTTGGATTCCTCCTTTCAGGGCCCTGCGAGCCTCGGTCGTTTCCAGAGGAACTACGTCAGGGACTTTGAATTGCTGCCGGACGGACGAATCCTGATCGCGGGAGTTTTCACGGAGATCGACGGAGTTCCGCGAGTCGGGGTGGCGCGTCTTCTGCCGGGCGGGTCGTTGGATCGATCCTGGACGCCGGCCGCGCTTCCGAACGGTTCCGAGGTGTACGCCCTCGCAGTGCTTCCCGATGGTCGGATCTTGATCGGTGGCGCCTTCCTCACGGTCGGCGGGCAACCCCACCGCAACCTGGCCCTGCTGCGGGCGGACGGAAGCGTCGATCCGTCCCTGGCGGATATTATTCCGAACACGAATCCTGCGGGGATCGTGAATGCCTTCGCCGTCCAGCCCGATGGTCGCGTTTGGGTGGGTGGCACCTTCTCGGGCGTGTCCGGGCGCACCTACCTGTTCCGATTGAAGACGGACGGAACCGTCGACACCGGATTCCCTGATCTTGGTTTCACGGCGGGTCGCGAGGGAGGGGTGACCTCTTTGGCGTTCACGCCGGATGGCCGGCTCTGGATTGGATGCGGGGTCACGCAGGTGGGAGGTTCGGTTGCCGGGCAGCTCTTCCGCATTTTCACCGATTTGGACGGGCCGACGCTTGGGTATGCGGGGCTCGATCGGACGCCGGTGTTAGGGGAGAATGTGACCCTTCGTGGCACGGTGACGGGACCGGTGATGGGGGTTCAGTGGCGGTTTCAGGGAGCTCCGATCCCCGGGGCGACGGCTCTGGAACACCCCCTGGGTCTGGTGACCCTGGCCCACTCGGGGGCGTATGATTTCGTCGTCACGTCTGCGGGAGGAAGTCACACCAGCGCGCCGGTGAATGTGCGTGTGCGCGGAGCGGTGATGTTCGATCGCCCGCCGGCCTCAGTGGTGGGGCTGGTTTCGAATTCGGTCACCCTGACGGCCCAGGCGTTTGGCGTCCTTCCGCTCGGCTATCGATGGTTGAAGGAGGGGGTCGAACTGGCCGGGGCGACCAACCGCAGCCTGACCCTCACCAATCTTCAGTTGGCGATGGCCGGGGAGTACGCGCTGCAAGTCAGCGGGGGTGATGGATCGTTGGTGACCAGTGAACCCGCCTTTCTGACGGTCATTCCGGTGCCGGGTTCCATGGATCGCACCTTTCGTCCGGCGCTGTTCGCCGCGCGTCCGTTCACTGCGTTCAAGGACATCGAATTTCTTCCGGACGGCCGGGTCATGGTTCTCGGCAACTTCGCGACGGTCACCAACGGACCCAACGTGATGCTGGCCCGACTTCTGCCGGGCGGTGCGCTCGATCCGAGTTTCGTGTTTGACGCGACCGGACTCACGGAAACGGTCGCCATGGCGCGGCATGCCGATGGCCGACTGTACGTGATCGTCCGGTCGAACAACTACACCGTGCGTCGTTTGCATGAGAACGGATTGGTCGATCCAACCTTCGCAGGTCCGGATCTCCACTATCCCTCCGATCTGGTGGTGGAACCGGATGGGCGCGTGCTCGCGGTGGGACTTCTCGGAATCGCGCGCCTCAAACCGAACGGCGAACCGGATGCCGAGTTCAACCAACGCGCCAGGCTGGGTGGGGAGGCCACTTCGGTTTCGTCGGATCCGGCGGGGCGGATCTATGTCGCGGGTCATTTCACAACGGTGGCCGGAAGGGATCGCAAACAGATCGCCCGGCTGCTCCCGGACGGCTCGTTGGATGCCTCATTTGCGCCCACGAACTTCCTCGGAGGCGGCGTCCTTCGCGCCCAGGCGGACGGGGTTCTCTTCGGGAACAACACTGTCTTCCTGCGCTTCGACGAGACGGGCCGCCAGGATTCCGACTATGGCTGGAGCGGGAAGCTCGGGGCATGGGATGTGAATCCGACGGGGTTGTTGGCGGGGGTTCTGCCGATCACCACGGGCGACGCTGTCCTGCGCAATGCCCAGGGTCTTCCTGCATCCCCGGTGTCCACGATGAAGGTTCCGACCGCGCTCTATGGCTACTCGTTCCTCCGCATGGCACCCGATGGAGCGTTCTGGCTTGGGCTGGCGAGTGCGGGTGGGATGGCCGACCCTGTCACCGTGCTTTACCGTCTTCAGGGTACCGTCAGCCCTCTGGCGCTGGTGACTTCACCGCAGTCCCAGACCGTGAACCGCGGGGCGAACGTGACCTTTTCGGTGGGCGCAACGGGCACGTCCCGTGTCCGCTACCAATGGCGGCGGGACGGCGTGGACATCTCCGGTCAGACCAACAGCACGCTGGTCCTTCCCAATGCTCAGGCCACCGACCAAGGCAGCTATTCGGTTCTGGTCTCCAACCAGTCCGGATCCCAGGCCAGTCGCTCAGCCATCCTGGTGGTGCTCGGGGCTCCGGAGATCGTGGGTTTTTCGGGGGCCGGGAATTTGAACTACGGCGACGCCCTTCAGCTGCTCGTTGAAGCCCGCGGAGCGGCGCCCCTGACCTACCAATGGCGTCGCAACGGGACGCCCATTCCCGGGGCAAAGCTCTCCGGTTTCACCGTGCGATCGGTGGCTCCCGCCGATGCGGGAAGTTACGACGTGATCCTCGGCAATGGACTGGGCACGGCCACGAGCGTCGTGGTGCGCGTCACCATCGCGGTCCGTCCGGGAGCCGTCGTCTCGACATTCACGGGGGGAGCCGCGGGGGCGGGCATGGAGCTGAACGTCCTTCCAAGCGGGGACTTTCTGGTCGACGACAAGGCCTACAACCGGTTCGGCGAGCTCCTCTTCCGGCTGGCCTTCCCCGACGGCACTTCCACGGTGCTTCGGGATCGCATCCAGGTGGACGCGGCGCGCTCGCGCATTTACGCGGGCCCCACGCGCCGGGTTCGCGCCTACGATTTCGCGGGAAAGGTGTTGTCCGGCTATGCGGGTCCCGTGGCGAACGTTCGCCTGGTGCGCATCGAGGCGAACGGTTCCGTGCTGCAAACCACGGAAGGCCTGAATCTGCCGCTCCAACGGCTGGACAGCACCGGGAGTCTGGCGGCGGGGTTCACGCCCGCAGTCCCCCCCACGCTCGATGCCCAGCCTCTGCCGGATGGGAGGATTCTCGTTCTTGGATTCACGCAAAGGGCGGTGTTGGGGCGGCTCGTTTACAACACGACCCTGCATCGGTTGGTGCCGGAGGGTTCGCTCGATCCCTCGTTCGCGGTGGGCCTGAATGTTTTCCCGCAGGGCGGTCAGGCCACCCGCATGGCCATCGACAGCCAGGGCCGGATTCTCGTGCTCGGCGGAACTGGGGTGGGCGAAACCAACCGCATCGTGCGGTTGAGTTCCGAGGGCGTGCCGGACGCGACCTTCGTGCCGCCGCTCATCCATGGAGACGTCCAGGCCGTGGCGGAACAGGCCAATGGCAAGCTGGTGATCGTCGGCGCCTTCACCCGGGTTGGCGGCCTCTCCCGCAGTCTGGTGGCCCGGTTGAATCCGGACGGTTCGCACGATACTTCGTTCGAGCCGGGCACCGGACTGACCCAGACGTCGGGCCAGAACGTGGCGCACGACGTCGCAATCCTTCCCGGGGGCGAGATCGTGGTTACGGGGACCTTTGGTTTTGCCGACGGCCAACCGCGGAAGGGTCTGGCGATGTTCGTGGGGGATGTTGCCGGGCCTGCTCCCGATCCGCTGGCCGAGTGGCTGGCCGGGGCCGGACTCACGGGCGATGTCGCAAAACCGGAGGCGGATCCGGACAAGGATGGGTATTCGAACCTCGCCGAGTTCGCCTATGGCACGCCACCCCAGGGTGCGGGGGAAACGCCGAAGTTCGAGGGAACCGTGGCACTGGTGGGAGGGGTGAGTTATCCCGCGGTGTCGTTTGTCCGACGCCAGGATCTGGGCGACATCCAGATCGTGGTCCGTGTCGCGGCCTCGGTTCTCTTTGCTGGCGAGCTGACGGCGGAAACGGTGTCGGTGACCCCACTCGGCAATGGACTCGAACGTGTGGTTGTGCGGGGCCCGGAGCCCGTGGGTCCGAACCTCCACCAGTTCTTCCGGTTCACGGTAAGCCGGTAGTTGCCCGAGCCAGGGCTTGGTGTGACTGGGTGCGGCATGGCCTCCGGACATGCCGAGTTTTCATCCCCAGATCTGGCGGTCGAGGGAGCGGAGTTGTACGGCTTCCATGACATGATCGGCGGTGAGGTCATCGCTGCCGGACAGGTCGGCGATGGTGCGGGACACCTTCAGGATCCGGTCGTAGGCCCGCGCGCTCAGGCCGAGGTCCTGCATGGCATGTTTCAGATACTCGAGGATCGAGGCATCCGGGGCGCAATGACGTCGGACCTCGCGGCTTTCCATGCGGGCGTTGCAGGTGATGGCCCGGTGGCGATGGAAACGCGCCTGCTGCAAGGCCCGCGCCTCGATGACCCGGGCCCGGATGGCTTCGGAGGATTCTCCCGGCCGCTGGTCGCTGAGGTCCGTGAACTTCACCGGAGGCACCTCGATGTGGATGTCGATGCGATCCAGCAACGGTCCGCTTACGCGTGCGAGATAGGATTGGATCTGGCGCGGGGAACATTGGGAGTCCTGCGGCATCTTGCCGTCGGGGGTGGGGTTCATCGCGGCGATGAGCATGAACTGGGCGGGGAAGGTGAATGTCCCGGCCGCGCGGCTGATGGTGACGCGGCCTTCCTCCATGGGTTGCCGGAGGGTTTCGAGCACGGTCCGTTTGAATTCGGGAAGTTCGTCGAGGAACAGCACGCCATGGTGTGCGAGTGAGATTTCGCCCGGGGTGGGATTCGCGTTGCCCCCGAGCAGACCGGCGTCGCTGGCCGTGTGGTGCGGGGAACGGAACGGCCGGCGTGTCACCAGCGCCTGACCCGCGGCGAGCAGTCCGGCAATGCTGTGAACCTGGGTCGTCTCCAGCGACTCCTCCAGGGTGAGCGGCGGCAGAATGCTCGGCAGCCTTCGGGCCAGCATGGATTTCCCGGTGCCGGGAGGCCCGAGGAGGAGGATGTTGTGTCCCCCGGCCGCCGCGATTTCCAGGGCGCGCTTCACGGATTCCTGGCCCTTCACATCCGCGAAGTCGATGGCGTCGTCGGGGGTGGTCTGGAACAGACGTTGGACGTCAACACGGCAGGGAGGGATGGGGAGTTCGCCGTCGAGGAAGGAGGCGGCTTCGCGGAGGTTGCGGACGGGAATGACGTCGAGGTCGGAGACCACGGCGGCTTCGGGGGCGTTTTCGAAAGGCACGAGAAGGCCGCGGTGGCCGTCGGCGCGGGCGCGGAGGGCGATGGGGAGGATGCCTTTCACGGACCGCACCGCGCCGGTGAGGGCGAGTTCGCCGATGGCGGCGTATTCGTCGAGACGATCCGAAAGGATCTGTTCGCTGGCGGCGAGCATGCCGAGCGCGATGGGGAGGTCGAAACTGGGGCCTTCCTTGCGCACGTCCGCGGGCGCCAGGTTGATGGTGCTTCGGCCGAGGGGGAACTTGTAGCCGGAGTTGGTCAGGGCGGTGCTGACGCGGTCCCTGGACTCCTTCACGGCAGCATCGGGCAGGCCGACGATGACCACGAGGGTATCCCCGCAGGCCACGTTGACCTCCACTTCGACTGGATGCGCTTCAACGCCCTGCACGGCGGCAGAGCGGACCTTGGCAAGCACGCGCGGCGGTTAATCAGGGAATGGAGGAGATGGCAATCAGAAGCTGCGCAAGGTGAAGAAAAAGGGGTCTCCCTGGGCCTTCCCCGGTAGCCGTGGGCAACGCCCACGGTTTGCGTGGTTTTTTCGGTGGGCGTCGCGGAGCGAGGTACGACCGTTCACGGAGGCGTAGGCGAATCGAAGGGTTTGTGGGGAAATTGCAGGCAAACGATTCCGGCGTCGCTCCGCGACGCAGATCGCCAAATTCACGGAGACCGTGGGCGTTGCCCACGGCTACCCTCCTTCTGTCGCTCCGCGACGCCTGAAAAATGGCGAAACTCCAGGCGGTCAGAGTTCTGACCCCGGGGGCTTGATCCGGGGGGGTGGGGTCCCGAAGGATCGCGGTCCGGGGCAGCCAACGTCCGGGGCGGCGTGGTGCCATTGGAATTCCACCCACCCACGCGCGACGCGATGACAGCGACCTACGGTTTCTTCCAGATTCGCAAGGGCGACCTCGACGGATTTTTCGGTCTGTTCGTCGACAACCTGCTGCAGTTGCTCCTGATTTTCTCGCTGGTGCCGCTGCTTTGCGGGATTTCAGCCGCCGAGGTGGTGGGGCGCATGTTGCCGGGTGCGGCGTTGTCGATCGTGGCGGGCAACCTGTACTTCGCGTGGCAGGCGTGGTGCGTGGCGCGTCGGGAGGGGCGGGACGATGTGACGGCGATGCCCTATGGCATCAACACGGTCAGCCTGCTGGCGTACATCTTCTTCATCATGGCTCCGATCCACCGGCAGACCGGGGATGCGCGGCTGGCCTGGAACGCGGGTTTGTTCGCCTGCCTGTTCAGCGGGGTCATGGAGATCGCGGGGGCGTTCGTGGGTGATGTGCTGCGACGCCACGTGCCGCGCGCGGCGTTGTTGTCGTCGCTGGCCGGGATCGCGATCACCTTCATCACGATGGGGTTCGTGTTCCAGATTTTCGCCAGCCCCGCGCTGGGTCTGCTCCCGATGCTGATCATTCTGCTGTGCTACGCGGGCAGGGTCCGGTTGCCGCTGGGGCTGCCTGCGGGGTTGGTGGCGGTGGTGCTGGGAACCGTGCTGGCCTGGGGGCTTCGCTCCGCCGGGATTTCCCCGGCTCTCCCGCCGGCGCCGGCGTCCACGCTCGGGTTCCATGTTCCTTCGTGGCATGGCGGCGACCTGATCCGCTTTGTCTTTTCCAGTGTCGGCTGGAATTACCTGGCGGTGATTGTTCCGATGGGGTTGTTCAACATCATTGGTTCCCTCCAATGCCTGGAGAGCGCGGAGGCGGCCGGGGACCGGTTTCCAACGCGTCCCTCGTTGCTGGCGAACGGCTTGGGGAGTGTGGTGGCCGCGTGTTTCGGGAGTCCGTTTGCCACGACCCTCTACATTGGGCATCCCGGTTGGAAGGCCATGGGTGCGCGCTGGAGTTATTCGTGGCTGAGCGGGGTCATGATCACCGGGATGGTGCTGGTGGGGGCGGTGGAGCCGGTGCTTCGTTTTGTTCCGCTGGAGGTGACGCTGGGCATTCTGCTGTGGATCGGGCTGGTCATCACGGCCCAGGCCTACCAGGCGAGTCCGGGGCCGCATGCCCTCGCCGTGGCGGCCGGCCTCATCCCGGCTCTGGCTTCCTGGCTGCTGGTCCAGGTCGAGGCCACCCTGCGCGTGGCGGGAACGAATCTCGCGGCCACCGTCGACCGGTTTGCCCCGGACCTGCACGTCCGGGGCGCGATTGCCCTGAGCCAGGGTTTTCTGATCACTTCGTTGATCTATGCCACGGTCGTGGCTTCGGTCATTGACCGCCGGTTTCGCAGGGCGGCGGGCTGGTTGCTGGGAGCGTCGCTGTTGTCGGCCATTGGACTCATCCACGCCTACCGGGTGACCCCGGCGGGGGTGGAGCCTTACTTTGCCTGGTTCACGGCCGCTCCTGGTTTCTCCATTCCGTATGCGGTGGCGGCCGTTCTGGTCGGGTGGCATGGGGCGCGTGCCGATCGGAAGAGGGAGCCGTCGTGAGCGGGTACGACGGTCTCCCTGGGGCGTGGGGATCTGCCGGGCCCGGCGAAGCACAGGATTGATCAGGTCGCCCAATTTTCCTCACGGCAAAGGCCCCGGGGATCCGTGGGCGAGCGGGGTGCGGGGGTGGGGATCTGCTGGCCGTCCCCCGTCGGGCGGGGTTCGCGCGACGACACTCGTACCCGACTTCGGCCGCACTGGCAGGACTCCAAGTTCAGGATGTGCGCGGGCGGCATGGTGGGTATGAGGAGAATGAATCCATGGATCGGGCGCATTCCACCCCTCTGGCATGGCCACTGCCCTGGCAAGGCACCGGAATCCAGTTCGCGGCAGCTTCGGCGTCGTGACGGGTCTCCGGCGTTGGCATGCCGCAATCAGGTTCTGGTCCCACGGGCTCCACCCGAGCGCCCCCGTTCCGGGCGTTGGGCACGGCCGTGATCCTGGTTTTTGCCGTTGGCGTCTCCCTGTCGCTGGCCTTGTTCATTCATCTTCGCCGACGGGAGTCCCGGGACATCGCGGAGGTGGCCGCCGAAATGGCACGCCAGCAGATCGAACGCCTTCATGTGTCGATGCTGCGGTCCATGGAGGTGCTTCATTCGGTGGCGGCGCTCCATGCGGCGGACGGTCCCCTGAACCGGGCCCGCTTTCGTTCCTTCGTGAATTCGGCGCTGGCGCGGCAGCCGGAGCTGCAGGCGCTTTCGTGGAATCCCCGGGTCCGGCATGCGGATCGTGCGCAGCAGGAGGCGCTGGCGGTGTCGGAGGGCCTGGGAGGATTTGCCATCCGCGAGTCCGGGGAGGGTGCGATGCTCCGGATCGCGGGGGAGCGGGAGGAGTATGTGCCGGTCCTGTTCATTGAACCGCAGTCGTCGAATCTCGGGGCTTTGGGGTTTGATCTCGCCTCGGATCCGAGCCGGCGCGCGTCCCTGGAACAGGCGCGGGACAGTGGGTTGCCGGTGGCGACGGCTCCGATCCGGCTGGCGCAGGATTCCGGGAATACCGCCGGGGTGCTGGTCCTGCTTCCGGTGTACGAGGGTGCGGTTCCGGAGAACGTGGCGGAGCGCCGGCGGCGGTTGGCGGGTTTTGCGGTGGCGGTGTTCCGCATTCCGGATCTGGTGGGGTCGGCCTTTCGCGAGCTGGAACGTCTCGGACTCCGGGCGGAGTTGTTTGACGATTATCCGCGCGGGGAACGGATTTTTGCGCAGTCCGGGGATGCGAAGTCGGCGCCGCTGGAGGGGGCGCATGCGTGGCTGGAGGTGGCGGGGAGACGTTGGGCGGTGGTGTTTGCGCCGGGGGAGCGGTTCGTGTCGGAGCGGGTCCAGCGCACCTCGGTGTTCGCGCTGGTGATCGGGTTGGTGTTCACGCTGTCCACCTGCGTCCACCTGGGCCAGGCGCACCGGCGCAACCGGGAGATTGCGCAGGCCAACGCGATGTTGCGGGACGAGGTGATCATCCGCCAGCGGGCGGAGGCGTCGGAGGCGGCGGCGAACAAGGCAAAGTCGGATTTCCTCACCAGCATGAGTCACGAGATCCGGACGCCGCTGAACGCCATTCTGGGGTACGCCCAGTTGATGCAGCGGGATCCGCGGTTGCCGCGGGAACCGAGGGATGCCGCGCATGGGATCCAGACCAGCGGGCAGCATTTGCTGGGCCTGATCAACGAGGTGCTGGATCTCGCGAAGATCGAGGCGGGCCGGATGGAGCTTCATGAGGCTGACTTTGATCTCGCGCGGTTTGCGGCCGGCATTGCCACGACCTTCCGGCCGCTCTGTTTTCAGAAGCAGCTCGAGTTCCGCCTGCAACTTCAGCCTGCCGCGGGGGCGGAACACCGGGTGCGCGGCGACGAAGGCAAGTTGCGGCAGGTCCTGATCAATCTCGTGGGCAACGCCATCAAGTTCACCCGGGCGGGCGAGGTTCAGCTCCACATCCGGGCCCTGGACGAGCCCGGGAACCTCTGGTTGTTCGAGGTTCTCGATACCGGTCTGGGCATTCCGGAGGCCGAGCGGCCGGACATCTTCAAGCCGTTCCACCAGGGGTCGGGGGCCGGGCATCAGGGGGGGACCGGGTTGGGCCTCGCCATCGCCCAGCGGCAGGTTCAGTTCCTGGGGGGCCAGCTCCGGTTCGAGACCGAGCGGGGCGTGGGATCCCGGTTCTTCTTCAGCGTTCCGCTCGCGCCTGCGCAGGTCCCGGGGGTGGAGGTGGGGGCGGGTGCGGATCTCCCTGGGGCGACGGCGGCCGTGGCCACGTCCATGGCCGGGGCAGGGGCAGGGGCAGGGGCAGGCGATGGGGGCCGGTTTGCGGAGACGCCGGTTGAACCTCCGCCGCCACCGCCGCGACCGGTGTCGGTGCCTGACGCCCTGTTCGCGCGCCTGACCCTGGCGGCGGAGCTTCACAGTTCCACGGCGCTCAAGGCGGCCCTTGAGGATCTTCGCGTCCTCGGTCCGGAAGCTGACCGGCTGGCGGAGGATCTGCGCTGGTTGTTGCGCAGTTACGACATGCGCGGTGTTCAGCGCGCGCTGGGCCGGATGCGTTCGGTCCACGATTCGTCCATTTCCCCACTCCATGACGTCGTCCGTCCCCATGACCCCCGAGCGCCCACCCCGAATCCTCCTGGTCGATGACGTCCCGGCCAACCTGTCCGTGCTCGCGGCCGCCCTTGAGCCGGAGGGGTACGAGATCCTGGTGGCGGACAGCGGGCCCTCGGCGATTGCGGTGGCGGGCCGGGCCCTGCCCGATTTGATCTTGTTGGACATTGTCATGCCGGGGCCGGACGGGCTGGAGACGTGCCGGCGGTTGCAGCAGGACCCTGCGATGCGGGAGACGCCGGTGATCTTTCTGACGGCGCGGGGTGACACGGCGAGCATGGTGGCGGCCTTTCAGGCGGGGGGAGTGGATTACGTCATCAAGCCGTTTCAGATCGAGGAGGTGCTGATCCGGGTGCGCACCCATCTCCGGTTGAGCCGGCTCACCCTGGAGTTGCGGGAGAAGAACCATGTGCTTGAGCAGCGCACGGCCGAGCTGATGGCGGAGATGGAGCGGCGGCGTCAGGCGGAGACGGCGTTGCGCAGTGCGGACCAGACCCTGGCGGCCTTTGCGGATCTGGAGGCCTCCCGTTCCAACCTTGCGGGACTCATTGGCCAGAGCCCGCATGTGCGCCGCATTCTGGAGGACATCCGGCGACTGCATGCGTTTCCGCAGACCTCGGTGCTCATCACGGGGCCGAGCGGCACCGGCAAGGAACTGGTCGCCCGGGCGCTCCACTTCGAAAGCTCGCGGGCCCGCGCCCCGTTTGTTCCCGTGAATTGTTCCGCGATCCCGGCGGAACTGGCGGAATCGACCTTCTTCGGGCATGTCCGCGGTTCCTTCACCGGGGCGACGGCGGATCGCAAGGGCTGTTTCGAACTCGCGCATGGGGGGACGCTGTTCCTGGATGAGATCGGGGACATGCCGATGGCGCTGCAGGCGAAACTTCTGCGGGTTCTGGAGGAGGGATTCGTCACGCCGGTGGGGGCCACCCAGCCGCGGCGGGTGGATGCGCGGATCATTGCGGCGACCAATGCGGATCTCGAATCCCGCATTGCGGCCGGGACTTTTCGTCAGGACCTCTATTTCCGGATCGCCCGGTTCACGATGGCCACGCCGCCGCTGCGGGACCGGCGCGAGGACATCCGGCAGCTGGCGCAGCATTTCCTCGGGTTGTTCGCGGCGGAGTTCGGCATCCGTGCGCCGAGCCTGCTCCCGGAAAGCCTGGCCGCGCTCCAGGCGCATGACTATCCGGGCAATGTCCGCGAACTTCGGAATCTCATTGAACGCGCGTTGATCCGCAGCGGCGGCCAGCCCATTGAGCCGGGGCATCTCGGCCTGGTCGCTCCCGTTCTCCTGATGCCCGCCGTTTCCGCACTTTCCATCCTCCCGGAAGCTCCTCCTTCCGGGGTTGTCGCCACCGTCAAAGCCCAGCCCTCCCCCGATGAAACGACCAAGGACGAACGTTCGGCTTTTGTGCAGACCCTGCCTCTCAATCTCGCCGAGGCGGAGGAACTGCTCATCCAGCGCGCGCTCCACGAGACGCACGGCAACATCGCCGACGCGGCGCGCCGTCTGGGTGTCCACCGCAGCCGGATCTATCGCAAGCTCGCGCAGGAATCGGGCGGGCCGGGGGTCCGGTCGGATTCACCGGAACCTTCGGAGCCAGCCGATCTTCGCGAACCGGGCGCCGCGCCGGTTGCGCCGGGGAATCCGTGAGTCCGTTGACGGCCGGTCCTGGAACTGTCGCAAGTGTTCCCCGGGCGACATCCGGAACATGGGGGCGGCTGGGAATCCGGCTGGAATCTGTGATTTTGGGGCGTTTTTGGGGGAGACAGGCGTGGCATGGACCTCGCTAGGGGGGTGGGTGTCGCACGGCGACATCACCTTAGTCCAACCAACCCTGACGCAATTCTCTCCATCCATGCAGCCTTCACGGAATCTGTTGTTTTCCGAGTCCAAGCACACCTCGTCCCGGGTCGCCGGCTTCCCTGGGGGAGCGCGGTGGTCGATGGGGCTGGCCGCGGCGGCGGTCCTGGCCGCCACGACGGCCCCGGTCCTTGCGGACGACGAGGGGGGATCGCGTGTCAACGCGCTCCTGAACTTCGAGTTCTCGACTCACTATCTCACGCCCCGCGGCATGATTGTGCAGGACAGCGGCCTGGTGTTTCAGCCGCTGATCCTGGGATTGTTCAACGTCTACAAGGGAGAAGGCTTCATCAATTCCGCCACGCTGGTGGGTGGGGTCTGGAACTGCTTCGGCACGGAGCGCATTCCCAGCAGTGATTCCGGGGGCCGGGACAACACCAGCTGGTACGAGATCGATCCGATTGCGGGTGTTTCGCTGGGGGTGGCCAAGCGCCTGACCCTCGACGTCACCTACACGGCGTTCAACATGCAGATCCGGAACATCCCGTTCTCCCATCATCTTGAGACCAAGCTGACGCTGGACGACACGCCGTGGCTGGGGAAGTTCGCGCTCCATCCGTACCTGATCTTCTGGAGTGAGCTGGATGGCAAGGCCACGGCGGCGCAGGTGCCGTACCTGGTGGATCCGCTGGGCAAGGGGCCGCAGCCGTTGCCCGGGAGCAGCTGGTACTTCGATCTGGGCATCGCGCCGGGATACACCTTCGAGAAGATCGGACTGAAGCTGGAGGCGCCGTGCCGGATCCTGCTTCCGGACTCCGAGTTCTACGGCGAGTACTACGCCAAGTCCGAGACCATCGCGCTCTACGAGGCCGGAGCCAAGGCGACGATCCCGATGAAGTTCATGCCGAAGGGCTACGGAAACTGGAGCTTCCACGCCGGTGTGAAATACCAGCATTTCGCCGACGAAAACCTGGCCAGCATGCAGGTCTTCAACGCGCCGGCCGAACGCACGGAGAACGTCGTCCAGTTCTTCTGCGGCCTGACCACCTTCTTCTGATCCGAACCGATGACCTTCACGAATCCAGCCCTGGGACGGCACGAGCAACCCGCGACCGTTCCGGCACTCCCGCAAACCCGCACCAACCACTCCATGAATTCCAGCCAATCCATCCTTCGCAACGTTCTCGTCCTTGGTCTCGCCCTGATCGGATCCCTGCCCGCCCTGGCGGCGGACAAGGTGACCATGGGCTTCGTCTACGTCGGTCCCAAGGACGACTACGGTTACAACCAGGCCCATTCCGAGGGCTGCGCCGGTGTGCAGAAACTGCCCTGGGTGAAGGGCATCGAGGAAGCCAGCGTGCCCGAGACCACCGCCGTCCAGGAGACCATGCGGAACATGATCAACCAGGACGGCGCCACGGTGGTGTTCCCGACGTCCTTCGGTTACTTCGATCCCCACATCCTCCGCGTCGCCAAGCAGTATCCCAAGGTCCAGTTCCTCCACTGCGGCGGCCTCTACACCGAAGGCAAGCACCCGGCCAACGTCGGGTCCTACTTCGGCTACATCGATGAAGCGGTTTACGTCGCCGGCATCGTCGCCGGCCACACCTCGAAGTCCGGCAAGCTCGGGTTCATCGCGGCCAAGCCGATCCCGCAGGTGCTGCGGAACATCAACGCCTTCGCGCTGGGCGCGCGCATGGCCAAGCCGTCGACCACGGTGCAGGTCATCTTCACCGGCGACTGGTCGATGCCGGTCAAGGAGGCGGAGGCTGCGACCAGCCTCATCAACCAGGGCATCGATGTGCTCACCTGCCATGTCGACAGTCCCAAGGTCATTCTCGAGACCTCGGAGCGCCGCGGGATTTACGTGTGCGGCTACCATGCCGACGGTTCGAAACTAGCGCCCAAGGGTTATCTCACCGGGGCGGAGTGGAACTGGTCGAAGGTCTACACCGAATACGCCGAGAGCGTGAAGGCCGGCAAATCGCTGGCGGCGGGAACCATTCCGCACCTGGTGCGGGGCGGGCTCAAGGAGGGCTTTGTGAAGTGTTCCGCGTACGGTCCCGCGGTTTCCGAGGCGGCGAAAAGTGCCGCGGAGGCCGCGAAGGCGGGTTTCCTCGCCGGCGGCATGGCGATCTTCAAGGGGCCGCTGAAGGACAACACCGGCAAGGAGATCCTTGCGGCGGGAGCGGTGCTGAAGCAGCAGGACCTGGCGCTCGAATCGATGGGCTGGCTCGTCGAGGGCGTCATCGGTTCCACCCGCAACTGAATTAAGAAACGCGATTTCGCAGATGGACCGCACCGCACCCCGGACGACCTCGTTCCTCTGGTGCGGTCCGGGGGGCCGGTGCGGCCATCTGCAACTTCATTCCTCCGGCCAGACCTAGGCCCAGATCATCCACCGCCCAGCGCATGACCTCCACCGCCTCTTCCTCCGCGCCGATGCCGGCCGCCGCCGCGGTTCCGGTCGGCGGACCGCGCTGGCGCGCCACCGCCGAGGCCATCGCACTGCCGGTGGGCGCGGTCCTCGCGGCGCTGGCCTTGTTCGGATTGTTCTGCTTCCTCCAGGGGGCGGCGCCGTTCGAGGTTTACGCCGCCATTTACAAGGCCGCTTTTGGAAGCGGCTACTCGTTTCAGAACACCCTCGTGCGGGCGTCGCCGCTGATGCTGACGGCCCTGTGCACCGCGCTTCCGGCGCGGCTTGGACTGGTGGTCATCGGCAACGAAGGCGCCCTGGTGGTGGGGGGCGTGGCGGCGGCGGCGGCGGGGTTGCTCATGCCGACGGCCCCGTACCTCGTCGTCATCGGTCTGATGACAGGGGCGGGGATTGTCGCGGGGGGACTCTGGGTGGCGCTGGTTGCGTATCTCCATTCCCAGCGCGGGGTCAATGAGACGATCGCCAGTCTCCTGCTCAACTACATCGCCATTGCGCTGCTCAATCATCTGGTGAACGGGCCGCTCCGTGATCCGGAGAGTCTGAACAAACCGTCCACGCGACCCATCCCGGACGATCGCATGCTTCCGATGCTCGGGGACACCAATGTCCATTTCGGACTCATCTACGGGATCGTGGCCTGTGTCATTGCCTGGTTTCTCATGGAGCAGACGCCCTTCGGATTCGCGGTGCGCACCACCGGGGGCAACATCCGCGCGGCACGGCTGGCCGGTCTGCCGGTGGCGCGGCTTGCGTTGACCACCTGTTTTCTGGCGGGGGCCTGTGCCGGGCTGGCGGGCATGGTGGAGGTGGCGGCGGTGCATGGCCGTGCCAATGAATCGCTGGCCACCGGTTACGGTTATGCCGGGATCCTGGTGGCGTTCGTCGCGCGTCATCGCGGCCTTCCCATCCTGCTCGTCGCCACGTTGCTGGGCGGGATCCTGGCCAGCGGCGGCATTCTTCAGCGCCAGTTCAAGTTGCCCGACGCCACGATCCTGGTCTTTCAGGGACTCGTGTTCGTGATGATTCTGCTGAGTGACTCCTTCTACGGGCGGTTTGCCATCTTCAAAGAAAAGGAACGCACCCCATGAACCCGGACATCTCCACCTCGATTGGCGCCTGGGGCGTGGTCATCGGCATTCTCGCGGGCGCGCTCCGCGGAGGGACGCCCTTCCTGCTGGTCAGCCTCGGGGAATGCCTCACGGAGAAGAGCGGGAAGATCAATCTCGGCCTGGAGGGCGCCTTGCTGCTCGGGGCCATGACCGCCTATGCCGCGTCGTACGGTTCCGGAAGTCCGTGGGTGGGCGTCGCCGCCGCCGCCCTGGCGGGGGCCGCGCATGGCGGGTTGCATGCGTTTCTCGTGTCGCGACCGCGGGTCAATGACATCGCCGCCGGGATCGCCATGCTGATCTTCGGGTCGGGCTTCGCCTTCTTCCTCGGCAAACCGTTCATCCAACCCAGCGCCCCGCAGCTGCCCGGATTGCCGCTCGGGTTCTGGTCCTCGTACCCCCAGCTCCGGGCCGCGCTGAATTTGAGTCCCCTGTTTCTTCTGGGGGTGGCGGTGGCCTTCGGCATGGGCCGGCTTTTCCGGGACACGCGTTGGGGTTTGCAGATCCGGGCGGTCGGGGACGCCCCCGCGGCGGCCCGCGCCCTGGGCATCTCGCTGCATCGCACCCGGACGCTATGCATCATTGTCGGGGCTTCCCTCGCCGGCATCGGCGGGGCGCATTTGTCGCTCTTTTATCCCGGGGCGTGGACCGAGGCGATTTCGAGTGGGCAGGGGCTGATGGCGGTGGCGCTGGTGATCTTCGCGCGCTGGAACCCCGTCCATTGTCTCTACGCCTCCCTGTTGTTTGGGGGAGCCCAGGCCGTGGGTCCGTCCCTCCAGGCGGTGGGCATCAGCACGGGTTACTATCTGTGGAACGCCTCTCCCTATGTACTCACCCTGGTGGTGATGGTGCTCACCTGTTCTCCGCGCCGGACCCTCGCGGGTGCGCCGGGTGCTCTCGGCAATTCATGACCTGATCCTTCCAGCCCGACCGATCCATGAAACGTCACGTCAACGCGCAACCCTATCCCTGGCCCTTCGACGGGGAACTGCATCCTGGCAACACCGCCCTGATCGTCATCGACATGCAGACGGACTTCTGCGGAACCGGGGGGTACGTCGACACCATGGGCTACGACCTGTCCCTGACCCGGGCTCCCATCCGTCCGATCCGGCGGCTGCTCGACGTCATGCGCCCGGCCGGTTTCACGATCTTCCACACCCGGGAAGGGCATCGGCCGGATCTTTCGGATCTGCCGGAGAACAAGCGCTGGCGAAGCCGCCGCATTGGTGCGGGCATTGGCGATCCGGGTCCCTGCGGTCGGATTCTGACCCGGGGGGAACCGGGCTGGGAGATCATCCCCGAACTTGCGCCTCTGCCCTCGGAACCGGTCATCGACAAACCGGGGAAGGGTTCGTTCTACGCCACCGATCTTGAGCTGCTCCTGCATCGGCGGGGGATTCGCAACCTCATCCTGACCGGCATCACCACCGATGTGTGCGTGCACACCACCCTGCGTGAGGCGAACGACCGGGGGTTCGAGTGCCTGTTGCTCTCCGACTGCACCGGGGCGACGGATCCGGCCAATCATCTGGCCGCCCTGCGGATGATTCCCATGCAGGGCGGGGTGTTCGGGGCGGTGGCGGATTCCGCCGCGCTGCTGCGCGCGCTGGAACCTGCCTCGCCTCCGCCTGCGTGACGAACCTCCGGTAAACCCCAACCCATGGTCATCCCACCTCCCCGTCCGCGCCCGAACCGACCGTTCTCGGTGGAACTGGTCAATGTGACCAAGCGTTTCGGGACCTTTGTGGCGAACGAGTCGGTGTCGCTCACCATTCCACCAGGCACGTGCCATGCGCTGGTGGGGGAGAACGGCGCCGGCAAGAGCACCCTGGTCAAGTGCATCATGGGATTTCACCAGGCGGACGACGGCGACATCGTGCTCGACGGTCATTCCCGGGAGATCACGAGTCCGTACGACGCCTACCATCACGGGATCGGGATGGTGTACCAGCACTTCACCCTGGTGCCGGCCATGACCGTGGCCGAGAACCTGGTGCTCAGTCGTCCGGATCTACCCGCCGTGATTCCCTGGCAGGCCGAGCGCGCGCGGCTCAAGGAGTTCATGCGGACGGCGCCCTTTCACATCGACCTCAACATGCCGGCGTCGCAGCTCGCCGCCGGCGAGAAGCAGAAGGTCGAGATTCTCAAGCAGCTGTATCTGGAGAGCCGGTTTCTCATTCTCGACGAGCCGACTTCCGTGCTCACCCCGGCGGAGGCGGATGAAGTGCTGACCCTCATCCGGTCCAAGGCCACCGCCGGCGAACTTTCGGTGCTGCTCATCTCGCACAAGTTCCGCGAGGTGTTCGGATTCTGCGACGACGTCACCGTGCTGCGTCGTGGAAAGAAGGCGGGCGGCGGGCCGGTCTCGGATTTCAGCCCCGACTCCCTGGCCTCGCTGATGATGGGTGGACAGCGGACGGCGCCGCCCACGGAGAAGACCTTCCGCCCGCCGGGCCCGGTGGCTCTGGAGCTCCGCGAGGTGCGGGCCAACCGCGACAACGGGGTGCCGGCGCTTCAGGGACTGAATCTCTCGGTGCGCGAAGGTGAGGTGGTGGGCATTGCCGGGGTTTCGGGAAATGGTCAGCGGGAGATGGTGGAAGTCATCGCCGGTCAGCGTCCCGCCACGGGCGGCGAGGTCCGGATCCACGACGAGGTTTATCACGCCACCCGGAAGGAGTCGTCGAGGCACGGCGTCTTTCTTCTGCCGGAGGAACCGCTTCGCAACGCCTGCGTTCCCGGGATGTCGGTGGCCGAGAACATCGCCCTCCGCACCTTCGACCAGCCCCCGATCACCCGGGGCCGGATCCAGGTCAGTCGCGCGGCCATCCGGCGTTTCGGTGCGGAACTGATCAGCCGGTTCGGCGTGAAGACGCGGTCCACGGAAACCCCCATCGGCGATCTCTCCGGCGGCAACGTCCAACGGGCGGTGCTGGCGCGGGAACTCGGTCCCGGCAAGGCCCGTGTGCTGATCGCCGCGAACCCGTGCTTCGGCCTCGATTTCGCGGCGGTGCAATCGATCCACAGCAAGCTGACCGAGGCCCGGAATCGCGGCGTCGCCGTGCTGCTGGTGTCCGAGGACCTCGATGAACTGCTCGCCCTTGCGGACCGCGTCCTGGTGATTTCCCAGGGCGAATTCGTCCATGAAACCACTCCCGGCGAGGCGGACATCCGCATCATCGGACAGCACATGGCCGGCCATTGATTCCCCCCATGAAACCACCGCCCGTCATCGCCGCCCGCCCCGCCCCATTCGCCCTGCCGGAGGCGGGGAGGTTCGCGCTGGTCATCATCGACATGCAGCGGGACTTCCTGGAGCCCGGTGGGTTCGGGGAATCCCTGGGCAACAACGTCGCCCGGCTCCACCCGATCGTGCCGGTCTTGAAGCGGCTGCTGGAGGCCTTTCGAAGCCGCGGATTGCCGGTGGTCCACACCCTGGAAGGGCACGATCCGGGACTGTCCGATTGTCCGCCGTCGAAGCAGCGGCGGGGACGTCCGGGACTGCGCATCGGGGATCCGGGGCCGATGGGGCGCATTCTCGTTTTGGGGGAACCCGGCAATGCCATCCTTCCGGAACTGGCCCCTGCGCCGGGGGAGATGATCCTGACGAAACCCGGCAAGGGCGCCTTCTGCCGCACGCCGCTGGAGGACTGGCTCCAGCTTCGTTCCATCACCCATCTCCTGGTCGGGGGCGTGACCACTGAGGTGTGCGTCCAGACCACGTTGCGGGAGGCGAATGACCGGGGGTTCGAGTGTCTGCTCATCGAGGACGCCACGGAGAGTTACTTCCCGGAATTCAAGGAGGCCACGCTGGCGATGGTTCGGGCGCAGGGTGGGATTGTGGCGGCCACGGCCACCTCCGGGGCGGTTCTCGAGGCCTTGGAGGCCGCCTTCCCGGTGTCGGTTGCCCAAGCGCAAGCCGGGCCCGGAGCGTGATATGAGCCGACGCTTCGTTCCCTGCGTCCTGCTTGCCGGCGTGATCGGCTGGGTCTGCGGCGCCGCGTCCCGGCCGGCCGGAACGCTGCCCGAGCCCGATCCGGTTCCGAAGTTCGCCCGGCAGGAACTGACCAACCTGTGGCGCATCGCGGAATGGCAGGACCGGCTTCCCTGGCAGCCGTTTCGGCCCGGGGTCGAGATCCACCGGTTGTACGGCGACGGCCAGGAGGGGCCCACCGCCGCGTTGCTGCGTTTTCGCGAGGCCGCCAAGGTGCCGCTTCATTCGCACCCGGGTTTCGAGCACATTCTCATTCTGGCCGGTTCCCAGCGGGACCAGAACGGGGTGCTTGAGGCCGGAACACTCGCCATCCACCCTCCCGGCACCGCCCATAGCGTGGTCAGCGAGGCCGGTTGCATCGTGCTGGGAATTTACGAAAAATCCGTCCGGTTCATGTCGCCCGTCCCGACGCCAAAACCCTGAATAGCACCCACCGCCTCATGCCCGATGACCCAGCGCGTGTCCTGAAGATCTCGGACCTTTTCCAGATCTCCGGCTGGCAGCACCGACTCAACTGGCAACCGTTTCCGTACGGTGTCGGGGTGGAGATTCATCGTCTTTACGGGGACGGACGGTCCGGTCCAACGGCCGCGCTGCTGCGTTTTCAGCCTGGCGGCCGGGTGCGGTTGCACGAACACGTCGGCTTCGAGCACATCCTGGTTTTGTCCGGATCCCAGGTGGACGAAAATTGCCGGGCTGAAACCGGCATGCTCCTCATCAACCCGCCCGGAACCAGTCACAGCATCCTGAGCGAAACCGGATGCATCGTGCTGGCGATCTACGAGAAGCCGGTGCGGTTTCTGGAGGTCCCCACCGAGACTCAACTCTCCACCCCTCCTGCGCCATGACGTCCTCCCCCTCTTCCGACCCTGTCCTGCTCGCGGTCAATGGAACCCTGATGCGCGGCCTGGAACTGAATCCCAACCTGCTCGCGGTGGGATCCACCTTCGTCCGGGAAACCACCACCCAACCCGTCTACCGGCTGTGGTCCATCGGGGATCGTCACCCCGCCATGGTCCGCGTTTCTCCGCCGGAGGAGGGGGTGGCGGTGGCGGTGGAAGTCTGGTCCGTACCCCGGGCCGGGCTGGCTTCGATTCTGTTGCAGGAACCGCCCGGCCTCACCATCGGCAAGGTCCGCCTCGCCGATGGCGAGGAAGTGCTGGGAGTGCTCGGCGAACCGGCGCTCTGTCAGGGCCAGCGCGAGATCACCCGGTTTGGAGGATGGCGGGCCTACGTTGCCTCGGGGCGGGCGGCGGGGGGCTGAGAGGGGCGACAGCTCCCCGGGTTCGCCTGGGGGGGACTGACCCCGGGGCGGACCGGGGGAGTGAGATTGAGATTAAGATTAAGATTAGGATTAAGATTAGGATTAAGGAGAAGATCAGAGGATTGGGATCGGGGAACTGGGCCCGATCCCGACTGGGCCCGATCCCTTACGGATCCCAATTCGGATTACGGACGGGGGAGGGTGCCGCGGGCGTTGCGGCGGGTGAGCCAGATCAAGCCTCCCAGGCCCAGCGGGAGCAGGGCGGCGGTGGAACCCGTGTCGGGGACATCCACGATTCCTTCCTCGTAAGTCGATGCGTCCTCGTAGGTTGCCTCGTTGCTGAAGCCCTCCCTAAAATCGATCTCGAGCAGCGCCCCGTTGAAGTTCTCGGCCACGAAATCAATCGCCACCAATCGGCTGCCGTCGGCAGAGATCTCAACTTCGGGGAAATCGTCGTAATCGACGTCGTCAAAGTCCGTGAAGGTTTCCCCGAAGACCGTGACTTCAAGCCTGATCAATTCGCCATTGCCTGGTGTCTTGAGACCACCGCCCGGGGTGGTTTCGATGATGCCCGGAAACTTGGTTCCTCCGAAATCGAGGTTGAAATGAAATTCAATGGCCGAGGCGACCGGGGCAGCCATCGAACCGAGCAGGGCCAGGGAGGCAAGGGTTGTCTTCAGCATAAGGTGTTGGGATGGGATCGGGCAGTGGGAGGATAATGAAATCTTAGGCGCAAAATCTCTTAGAGAAATCGCGCATCGAGTCAACTGGTAATTCCGGCCTACCCGGCCAGGCGGCGCAACTCTCCGAGTTCTCGAACGGTTGGCCGGAATCAGTCGGGCCAGCGGCCGGTCCTTGGGAGTGCTGCGACATGTCGCAGCTTTCGATTCACCGTCCCGTCCGTCCCCGAGGGGGGAGCGCCCAGCGACGTCGGTTCCCCAGCCCGTGTTGAATCCAAAGCGGCGACATGTTTCCGCAGCCCACGCCTCGATCCCACGCCGTGAATGCGTCGCGCGCGGCTTTTCGGGCGATCATGGCCCGGCAATCCTGGCCCGCAGGTAGAAGGCCTCTCCCGTCTTGGGAAGAGGGAGCCCACGTTCCATCGTTTCCGCCGGAACATAACCGCCCCGGTCATCGTCGATCCCCCAGGGCACCCAGGATGACGGGGTTTCGAGTTCCGTGGTGGATTCGAGGCTCACCAGCGCCCCGGCGGGATGGCGGAATTTCAGCGTGGCGTGGGGTTCCCCGGTTCGCTGTTCGATGCCCAGCCGCCAAACGTCGCCGGCCTGGGTGGGATTCGTTCCGGTCAGGAATTCCTGATAGTCCGAAGCCCCGTCGCCATCGGCATCCCGGGTCCGATCCGCGGCTTCGGCAACGACCGGTCCGAAATGCTCCCGAAGCCAGGCGCGAAAGTCCGGCCGGGAGGCGGCACTGGCAATCCAACGCTCCAGCAGCGCGGCACCCGCGTCGTCGGTGACCCCCGAGGAAATCGGCGGCATCCGGTCGCTGCCGGTCGAGAGAAGTCGGCGCAGCAGGGCGGAGGAATCCGGGCGGCCGGGAACGACGACGCGGAGGTCCGGGTTGTTTCCGCTGTTGTTCAGCCGACCGTCGAGGAGTCCGGCGGCCCCGGTGGGTGTCTCGAGGCGGGTGTCGAAAAAGCCGCCGCCGATGGCGCCCTCGGGGCGGTGGCAGGGGGCGCAATTGACCGCGAGGTAGGAGCGGGCCCGCGCCTCGAGACTGATGCGTTCGTCGTCCAGCGCGGGGTGCCGCCGAAAGGCGCCCGGGTGGTCCGGGGGGTTGTGGAAGTAGCCGGCCCGGGCCAGGAGAGCGATCTGGTTGGTTGCGGCGCCGTCCTGCGTGGTCACGAAGCGGGACAGTTGTGTGGTCTCGAAGGATAGCGATCCCCCGGACGCGGCATTATGGCAGGCGAGGCATTCGGCCCGGCTGGGGAATCGCCAGTTCACGGTGCGGGCGTTCGCGCCCTCGCCGACGACGTAGGATCCGACGTCGCCGGCATCGGGGACCAGCACGGCATTGGTGGCCGAGGTCCAGCGGTAGGTGATGCCATAAACCCCGGAGGCGTTGCGGACAAGGAACCGGGTTTCCAGGCGTTGCCGGCGGTCGGTGGGTGCGGGACCGAGGGGCAGGTCGAAGTGTTTCACCCAAACCGTGCCGGTGGGGGAAAGCCAGGGGCCTTCGGGCGTGAAGGTGAGGCGATTGGTGCCCGGGACCTGGAACCATCGCCGCTTCTCCGCGCCATCGGACCAGAAGGGCAGATTGACCTCGTAGGGCACGACGCCGGGAGCCGGGGTCAGGGCCGCAAGGTTGGAGAACGCCCCGGTGTCCGCCAGCGTGGGAGGCAGGGGCTGGCCGGTGGCTCCGCCCGGAACCAGACGCAGCACCCGGCCGCCGTCCAGATCCGCCGCCAGGACGTCCCCGTTCCGGGGGTCCGCACCAAAGGCGCTGAGGCCGACTTCGCCGATCAGACGTTCGACCTGGACGGGGCCGCTTCCAGCCGCGGGACGACGCAGGGCCCAGAGGTTTCCGCTGACGTAGTCCGCGAACACATAGGCGCCGGTGAGGGCCGGGAATCGGGTTCCGCGGTAGACGAAGCCGCCGGTGATGGACCGGCCCTGGGTGGGGCCGTTGCCGTGGGAATAGCTGTGGATCGGTGGGACGTGCTGGTGCACCGGGTTGGTGGTGAAACCGGTGGGGGCGGCGGAAGCGCGCGGTCCGGCGATGGGCCCCTCCCGGAACGGCCATCCGTGGTTGGCCCCGCGTCGGCTGAGGAACACGGCTTCACGGGCGCCCTGGCCGACATCCGCCACCCAGAGTTCCCCGGTCACGGGGTCGAAGGAGATCCGCCACGGATTGCGGAGCCCGACCGCAAAAAACTCAGTGCGCAGCCGCGAGGGGTCGGGGATGGGGCGGCCGAGGAAATTCGTGGCCCCGACAAAGGGATTGTCGGCGGGGATCCGGTAATTTCCGAGGAACGCCTCGTTGGCGGGATGGGGGTTCGGCATCAGGGAATCCGGGCGACCATCGACGTCGAGGCGGAGGAGGCCGGCGAACAAGTCCCCGGTGATCACCTGTCCGTTGTTGTACTGGTCGTTGCCGCCGCCCTCGTCCCCCAGGGCCACGTAGAGCAGGCGGTCCGGGCCGAAATGCAGGTCGCCGCCGTTGTGATTCGGGGCTTCGTCGCGTTGCTGGAACAGGATGGTTTCGGCGGTGGCGGCACGGTGGGGATTGGCCGGCGAGACCCGGAATTCGCTGAGTCGATCGTGGAGGCGGTTGGTCTGCCCGCGGGTGGTGGCGTTCAGGGTGCGGAACACGAAGAAACGGCCGTTTTCAGCGTAGCGGGGATGGAACGCGAGGCCCAGCAGGCCCTGTTCGCCACCGGAAACCGTGGAGGCGGTGAGGTCAAGGAAGACGGTTCGGGTGGGGTTAGCGAGGTTGGTGATGACGATGATCCGGCCCGGTTGTTCGACCACGAACAGGCGGTTGGTTTCGCCGGAGGGCGTGGCGAGGACGACAGGACTGGTGAAGCGCAGGGAGCCGAGGGCTGCTTCGAGGGCGCTGGCTGGATTCTGGGGCAGCCGAAGGGAAGGGGTGGAAGGACGTGCGTAGGGGTCGCCGAGGGCCTTGGTGAGAAGGGTGGCCAGCGTTAGCAGCGTCCAGGAAAACCCGCGTGTCATGGGCCATGGTGCACCGGGGAGGTCGCCAATTCAAACGGCGGCCTGGGATCAGCCCAATTCGATTGTCGCTGCGCCGCGGGCTCGTACAGTCCGGCCCATGCAACGCCGTTTTGCCGCCGTCTGTGCCGTCCTCGCCGCCTCCGCCTCCCTCGCTTTTCCCGTTATCGGTGCGGAGGGAACCCCGAACACCCTGAGCGCCCCGGAAAAGGCGGCGGGTTGGAAGCTGATCTTCGATGGGAAGACCTTCAGCGGGTGGCACAATTTCAAGAAGGACAGCGTCCGCCCTGGCTGGCAGATCCAGGAGGGAACGCTGGCCTGCGTGGATCCCCATGATGCCGGGGACCTGGTCTCGCCCGAGCAGTACCAGTGGTTCGAACTGGAGCTCGAATACAAGATCGCTGAAGGGGGCAACAGCGGGATCATGTATCACGTCGCCCAGGACCGCGGTGCCGCCTGGGAAACCGGTCCGGAATTCCAGCTCGAGGACAATGCCAAGGCGAAGGATCCCCAGCGTTGCGGCTGGCTCTATGCCTTGTACCAGCCGCCCATCGATACCAAGACCGGCAAACCGCTCGATGCCACCAAACCCGCCGGCGAGTGGAACCATGTCCGGCTCCTGATCTCCCCGGAGAAATGCGAACACGCCATCAACGGGGTGAAATACTTCGATTACGTGCTCGGGAGCCCCGAGTTCAACGAGCGGGTCGCCAAAAGCAAATTCGCCAAAATGCCCATGTTCGCCAAGACTGGCAAAGGTCACATCGCCCTCCAGGGTGATCATGGCCAGGTTTCGTTCCGGAACCTCAAGGTTCGGCTGATCGAGCCGAAGAAGTAAGGGTCGGTCGACGGCATCGATCGGGTTTTCCGGCATTTCCCGGAAGAACCCGGATTCGAGGTCGGCGTCGGACTGTTTGAGGTTGGTGCGATCGGTGCGGAAGGCGGGGCGTGGTTCCCTGTCCTCCTGAACACAGCCGGGAATGGCTCGCGCTTGGGCGCGGGCTTGAGCCCTGCTTTTGCCATGCCGTCGTGATTGGCTCGACGGGACCCTTGAACGCGTCCGTGTCCTCGGGCGGTTTACGGGGTTTCGTCCGGGTTGCGGGCTGCCTTTCCCCCCGCCGACTCAAGCTGCCCGAAAAGCCCGTCCGCCGGGATTGACATCAGGCAGGGGCCGTTGTTGAAGAGCCCAACCTTCGCCCCTCCACCTCAACCGAGATTCAAAGCATGCAGATGAACCAAAAATCAGGGTTTCCCCCGGGAATCCAAGGCGCCCTCGGCGTCGCGTTATTGTCGCTGAATCTGGCTGCCGGCGAGCCGGGGACGGCGCCCGTCACGTCGGATCCTCCTCCGTCCGTGCCACGTACGTCGGCCCGGCTCGGACCCGTCATGCGTGTCACGCGGGAGAACCGGGTTCAGATTCTGCCCGGCGGGGCGGCGGTCACCCTGGATTCCGGGACCGGACGGATCCGGGCGGCCTGGCCCGGTGAATTGGCGGCCCTGGTGGGGGCGATGGGGGGGGCGGGGTCCGGAACCGACGGCGTTACGATTGTTCACTACGAAAGTGGGGCGAAATCGGCGCTGCTCCCGATCTCGTATCTGGAAACCGTGACGGCGGTCCGCCGTCCGGACGGCACCCTCGCCGTCGAATGCTCCCGGGAACAGGAGCGGCAGCTGGGAATCCGGAGCGCAACCGCGCGGACGTCCGCCCCGAAAGCGCCGGAACTGAGGTGACATCATGAACTTCACCCTCCTGTTTCGACGTCTTTGCCGGAACTCCGCCCTGCTGGCGGCGGCTTTCGTCGGTTCCATTCCCCTCTCCGCAGCCGGTGCGGCCACTCTCGTCCTGCTGAATGGCAACCTGCCTGGCGAAGGGTTCAATGATCCAACCCCGGCCGTGCCGGTGGGAGGAAACCCGGGAACAACCCTGGGGGAACAGCGGATCCACGCTTTCCAGCATGCGGCGGCGATTTGGGGTTCGCGAATCCACAGTCCCGAACCCATCGAAGTGTATGCCGCCTTCGAGCCGCTCTCCTGCTCCTCCAGCTCGGCGGTGCTTGGCACGACCGGGACGGCCGCGGTTTGGTCCGATTTTCCCGGGGCAACCCTTCCGGAAACCTGGTACGGATCCGCCCTCGCAAACCGTCTGGCCGGGTTCGACCTGGATCCCTTCTATCCCGACATCTTCGCGTTCTTCAACTCGGACCTCGGTGGAAGCGGGTGCCTGGACGGCGTCTCGTGGTACCTCGGGCTCGACGGCAATCACGGTGCGGGCATGGATCTGGTCACGGTGTTTCTCCACGAACTGGCCCATGGCCTCGGGTTCCAGCAATTCACCGACCTGACCACGGGCGAGCAATTGCTGGATCAGACCGACGCCTATGGCCGGCATCTGCTGGATTCGAGCCTGGGCAAGACTTGGGACCAGCTGAGCAACGAGGAACGCGCGTATTCCGCCGGCAACACGCGACGCCTTTCCTGGAACGGTCCCGAGGTCACGGCCGCCGCCGCCGGCATCCTGACACCCGGAACGCCCTTCCTCCGCGTCCACAGCCCCTCCTCCCTCACCGGCGATTATGCCGTAGGCACCGCCACCTTCGGGCCGGCCCTGACACCGGCTGGAGTGACGGGCGAACTGGCCTTCGGCATCGATGACGAGGAGGAGGAGATCGATGGCTGCACTCCGCTGCTGAACGCCGGGGAAATCGGCGGCCGGATCGCGGTGGTGGTCCGGGGCGGCTGCGATTTCACGGTCAAGGCGCTCCATGCCCAGCAGGCCGGCGCGATCGGGCTCGTGGTGATCGATCTTGTTCCCGGCTCGCCCCCTCCGGAACTCGGCGGCTTCGAGCCCGCGGTGACGATTCCCGCGGTGCGGGTGAGCTTCGCCGACGGTCTGACCCTGGCGACCGCCATGGGTTCCGGACCGGTCCAGGTCACCCTGTCCGTGGAGCGGTCGGTGCGGTTGGGCGCGGATCGCCAGGGTCGGGTGTTGATGAACGCCCCGGACCCGGTGTTACCCGGGGTTTCGATCTCCCATTGGGATCCGATCGCGACCCCGAACCAGCTCATGGAACCGATTCTCGATGCCGACCTGAGCCACAGCGTCCGGGAACCGCAGGATCTGACCGTTGCCCTGCTCCGCGACCTGGGCTGGTTTCCCGGCTGGGCCTACTCGAAGTACGATCTCAATGGGAGTGGGTGCGTCGATCGCACCGATCTCAATCTGCTCAACAGCGCGATCCGAAGCCGGTCCAGGAATCCCGAGTACGATTTGAATCTGGACGGCCGGGTGGACGCGGCGGATGCGCGATTGCTTTCGCTCCGGTACACCAACCCGGGAGGGGTGGCGTGCGCATCGCCCTGAGATGCGCCCGATCGCGCCCCGCCCACAACTTACGAATTCACGGTGCGGCGCGCCTGCTCGATCATCTCCCAGAACTTGGGATTGGATTGCAGGGCCTCGTCCTCGCCGGTGGGCAGGCTGGAGCGGAACAGGAAGTCCTTCAGGGAATTGCGGCTGAGAATCCGGTGAACGACGAGGCCCAGCGGGTGGCGCTCGAAATAGACGCGGTAGTCGCCCAACCGGAAGCGCAGGAGGACCCGGCCGTTTCGTTCCAGGCGCCCGAATCGTTCCAGATCGGAGCTCATGATTTCCGTGGGCAGACCGCGGAATTCGCCGAGCACGAAGAGCTGGAGATTCTTCGGCATGGCACCGAGTTCGGCGGCGCTGGTCGGGTTGAAGATGATCTGGAAGATCCGCATGTCGGGAGCTGGGGACGGCGAGGGGGCAGGGGAAGGACCCGGCCCTGGCGGTCATCAGTGCCCCGAAGAGACACCAGGAAACGTTGGCGGTGCAAGGAAAAGGAATCTGCTATTGATTCCGGAGCCGATGGCGGCACATTGCGTCGGATTACAGCATGAAGAATCTCGCTTTTCGGCTGGCGGCTTGGTTGATCCTGGCGGGCTCCTGTGTCGCCGCGGATCAGCCACAGACGCAGCGGGCGCAGGTGCCCGAGGAAAAGACGCCGCCGAAGCATCTGCTGGAAGCGCCCCCAGGGGGCGGCACGGCGCCGGCCCGGGAACCCAAGCTCTCAGGTCGCGAGGCCGGCCGGATCGCCCAGGCCACCGGCATGGTGCTGGAGCGGGGTCATTACCGCCGGGAACCGTTCGGCGACGGAATCTCGCGGACCTTCTTCACCAATTTTCTCAGCTCCCTCGATTACTCCCGCATGGTGTTCACCCAGGAGGACGTCGATGGCTTCGCCGCCAAATACGTCGATCGTCTGGACGACCTGACCAAGGGCGGGGATGCGGCTCCGGCCTTCGAGGTGTTTCGCCGGTATCTGGAGCGGCTCGAGGAACGCACGGCAGTCGCCCTCAAGCTGTTACAAGAACCCATCAATCTTGCGACGGAAGAACGATTCAACCCGCAGCGGGACAAGGCCGCCTGGCCCAAGGATCGCGCCGCCTCCGATGAATTGTGGCGGCTCCGCGTCAAATTCGACGTGCTCCAGGGTCGGTTGAACAAGGATAAGCCCGAGGAAACCGTCAAAAACCTGACCAAGCGTTACAACCGCCTGCTCAAGACGATGAAGGACTTCGACGAAGAGGAGATCCTCTCCGTCTACCTCACCGCCCTCGCGCATTCCTACGATCCGCACTCGGACTACATGAGCCCGTCCGAGGCCAAGCAATTCGAGATTTCCAATGTGAAACTCTCGCTCAGCGGCATTGGGGCCCTGCTCGAATGGGATGACGGCTACACCCGCATCAAGAGCCTCGTCCCCGGCGGACCGGCCGAGATCTCCAAACTGTTGAAGCCCAAGGACCGCATCGTGGCCGTCGCCCAGGGCGAGGACGAACCGGTCGATGTCGTGGAGATGCGTCTCAACAAGGTGGTCGAACTGATCCGCGGCAAAAAGGGATCCGAGGTCCGGCTCACGGTCGTCTCCGCCAACGCCGAGGATGGCGCGCGCAAGGTCATCCGCCTGGTCCGCGACGACATCCGGCTTTCCGAACAGCTTGCCAAGGCCCGGATCATCGACCTCCCGGTCGGTCAGCGCACCGTTCCCCTGGGGGTCGTCATGCTCCCCCAGTTCTATGAGAACTGTGCCGCCGACGTGGAGAAGCTGATTCTCCGGCTCAAGACCGAGAAGGTGGAGGGCCTGGTTCTCGACCTTCGCCACAACGGCGGCGGCATTCTCGAGGAAGCCATCGAACTGACCGGCCTCTTCGTCCGCGAAGGTCCCGTCGTCCAGGTCAAGAATCACGAGGGCTATGTCCGCGTGATGGAGGACGACAACAGCCGGGTGGCCTGGGATGGTCCCCTGATCGTGGCCACCGGTCACTTCAGCGCCTCCGCCTCCGAAATCGTGGCGGCCGCACTTCAGGACTATGGCCGGGCGGTCGTGGTCGGAGACAGCGCCACCCACGGCAAGGGCACGGTGCAGACACTCGCCCCGTTGTCCCGCCTGTTCGGCCGGCTTTCCCTCAGCGCCAACGCGGGCAATCTCAAGTACACGATCTCCAAGTTCTACCGCATCGCCGGCGGCACCACCCAGAAGTACGGGGTCACCCCGGACATCGCCCTTCCGAGCGCCCTCGATTTCATGGAACTCGGCGAATCCCACCTGCCGAACTGCCTGCCCGCCGATCGCACCACGCCGGCTGATTACAAGCGCCTGGATCTGGTCCAGCCGTACCTCGCCACCCTGCGCGAACGCTCGGCCAATCGCGTGGCCGCGAGTCGCGACTACGCCTTCGTGCTCGAGGACATCGAGGAGGTGAAGAAGCGCAAAGCCGACCCCAGCGTGTCCTTGAACGAGGCCAAGCGCGTGACCGAAAAGAAGGAGAAGAAGGATCGCGACGAGGCCCGGAAGAAGGAACGGCGCGCCCTCGAAGCGGTTCCTCCCATGGTCCGCGAACTCACTCTCGAAGCCGTCGCCAAAGGCGAAGCCCCCAAGGTCGTCACCGCCAAACCGAAGGATCCCGCCGAGGACACCAAGGACAAGGACAAGGATGAGGACGAGGAGGATTCGGTGGTCACCGACGAGGATGAACGTCGTCTTGAACCCCAGCTTCGCGAGACGTTGAACGTGCTCGGGGATTATCTGGAGCTCATGTCCGCCAAGGGGGATCGGTTGTCTTCCGACGTTCGGGCTGCTGTTCCGCTCAAGAACTGAGGGCCCGGATCCTGGGGTTGCGGATTCCTCGGCGCCCAGGTCTCCCGGTGGATTGGTGTCTTGGTGGTCAGGGAGGCATGGATGCGGCTTGAGCCGGACTCCATGCGTGCCTGGATCTTGCGTATTTCCCATCAATTCGATTGCGGAGACTGATCGGCCGGGAATGATGGCCCGCATTCCACGGCCATGAAACCAAGCAACCCTCGTCTTCGTGTCGCCTGCCTGTCCGGCATGGCTTTTTTGGGCTCGGCCGCGCTTCAGGCGGCGGACGTTCGGCAGGGACTGGTTTCCTACTGGCCCTTGAACACGCTCGAGGCCTCGGCCACCACCCCCGACGTGGTGAGCGGCCACCACTTCAACGCTCCGGCTCATACCGCGGCGGACGTGGTCTCAGGCAAGTTCGGCAGGGCGTTCCAATTCAATCCGGAGGCCCTCCAGTATCTTGAGTTCACCAACCCCGAGGGCGCCGACACCGGCCTGCCGGTGGGGCTCTCGTTCAAATCCACGGTGATGTTCTGGGTGAACGCCACCTACCCGGTCACGGGCGAACTCGATCGGCGGGTCTATTCCGAAAGCTCGTCGGTGAACAACGATCCCCTGGTCAACATCGGCACGGACAACGACGCCGACACGGATGGCGGGGACAAGACCGTCGATCTGTTCATCCGGAACAGTGGCACGCAGGTCAACCATGTGCATGGCGCCCGGCCGGCCTACGACGGCCAGTGGCATCATGTGGCCCTGGTGGATTCCGGGGGCCGGTTGACGCTCTACGTCGATGGCGAGTTGGATTCCGCAACTCCCATCAATTACACACCCGGTCCCCTGGCCCGCGATGTCACCAGCATCGGCGCCATCGTCCGCGGTGCCGGCGCCACTATCGGCGCCTATTTTCGCGGGTTGGTGGACGAGGTTGCGGTGTGGGAACGGGACCTGAGTCAGGACGAAATCAAGGGAGTCATCGCCGGGGGCATTCAGACCCCTGTGCCGGCCTCGACGCCCTTCATCACGCGCGATCCCGTGGGGGCCACGAACCTGCTGCCGGGAGATGCCTTCACCCTGCGGGCGGCAGGCGGCGGCACCCGGCCGCTTTCCTTCCAATGGTTGAAGGGCGAGGCCCCCATCGCCGGAGCAACCTCCCCCACCCTGGCTCTGGCGAATGTCACCCCGGCTGATTCGGGAGAGTACCGGCTTCGCATCACCAATGGCAGCGGATCGGTCGCCAGCGTGGCCGCCAACGTGACGGTGGGGAACATCGCCGCACCGAACCTGGTGGATGGGGTGGTGGCTTACTGGCCCCTCGATGAAGCCCAGGGCACCAAGACCCCGGACGTCGCCAGCGGCTTCGATCTGGACCTGGTCAATCTCACCGCCGCCGATGTGAAGCCCGGAAAGTGGGGCAACAGCTTCCAGTTCGATCTCGCCCGGCAGACGATGCTGACCCGCGTTCACGCGGCCGGCGAGGCCCTGCCGATGTACCAGCACCCGAACTTCTCGGTGTCGCTCTGGGTCAAGGGCCCGGTCCAGTCCGACAAGCGCGTCTTCTCGGAAGGTTCCACCCGCACCTCCCAGCCCCTGTTCAACATCGGCACGCATAACACCGGGGCGGATGGAACCGTGGACAGCTACATCCGGACCGATGCCGGGGTGACCCAGGGGGATCACCGCCATTCCACGGCCACGGCGTTCGATGACACCTGGCATCACATCGCCTACGTCCAGCGTGAGGTCGGCGGCGCCATGCAGGCCGTGATGTACATCGATGGGGTGAAGGATGACATCGTGCTGGGACCCGTCCGTCCCATGACCGCCAACACCACCACCCTCGGCGGCATCCTCCGCGCCACACCGTCCGCGTGGTACACCGGTCAGATCGACGACGTCGTGATCTGGAACCGCGCCATTTCCGAGGCGGAGGTGCAATTGCTGACGAAGGCGGTCATGCCCACCCCGCCGCCGAAGGTTCAACCGCTGGCCGTGAACGCCTTCCGGTCCGCCCTGCCGGCAGTCGCCGCCGGAGATTCGGTGAGTCTCCGCTGGGATGTCAGCAAAAGCGCCACGGAGATCACCCTCGAACCCGGCATCGGCAATGTCACCGCCCAGACCGTGGCCGGTGTCGGTTCGCGCACGATCACGCCGGACAAAACCACGACCTACACATTGAGCATCCGGCGCGGGGCGGAAGTGCTCACCTCGAAGATCACTGTCGCGGTGATCGACGGCGTGGCCGCCAATTGGACGTTGCTGGACAACTTCGACCGCTATCCCGCCGGGCCCCTGGCCAACACCGGATGGTGGCGGGATCTCCGCGGCGAATTCGCCCAGGTCGAGGATGTTGGCGGCAACCGCATGCTGAGCATCCGCAGCGCCGACAGCGTCGCAACGCTGGCTCTCGGTTCATTGAAGATTCCCGAAGGCCAGCAGCGGACCCTGTTCTTCCGCATGATGCCCCGCGGCGAACCCGCCGCCGCCCTGCAACACATCGTGGGACTCACCGACGTCAACCTCCGCGCCTACGGCGACATCGATGACAACGTCGGGCCCGTGTTCTACGCCAACCATGATGCGGGCGCGCTCGACTGGTTCCCGGGCGGCCGCAACGGAATCGGTGGCGCCATCGAATATGGTGCGACGCCGCTCGAGACGAATGCCATCTACTCGGTCTGGATCGACCTCCGGAACGCCCCCCTGAACGACCCCTCGGCGCCTTCCGACGTGTACTCGATCCACCTCCGGAAGGAAGGCGACGCGACCCGCACGGAACTGTTCAGGGATTACCTGAGCGACCGGGACCCCAGCGTTGTGGATGTGATCCTCGGCGGCATGGCCCCCGATCTCGACAAGCTGATCGTCGCCGGCAACAACCCCGCCGAAAGCGCCCTGTTCGATGACTTCTACATCAGCGAATCCGGGTACAACGCCACGGCTCCCCGGTCGGTGGGATTCAGCCAGCCCATCGGCGGGCAGGCCCCCACCCTCGGCGTCGCCCGCACCGAAAGTGGGCTGGCCGTGACCTGGACCGGTGGATCCCTCGAATCCGCCCCGACGGTGTCCGGGCCCTGGTCGGCTGTCGCGGGCTCGCCGTCCTCGCCCTACACACCGACCGCGACCGGCGTGGGGTCCTTCTATCGCGTGCGCCAATAGCAGGCCCTGCTTTTCGCCTCCCGACTAAGAGCCCGTCTGAAAAGTGAGTGGGGTCCTGCGGCGAGGGATTTTGGGCGT
>CAYZAE010000014.1:0-13627 GCA_964476125.1 uncultured Verrucomicrobiota bacterium
CTTGAAGGATGGTGCGCGCTGCAGGGTTCGAACCTGCGACCCCTTCCGTGTGAAGGAAGTGCTCTACCACTGAGCTAAGCGCGCTTGCGAGACGACCGGACGAACGTCGCGGGATCCGTAACGCGGGCGATAGCTTACGTTACCGCCGAAAACGGGTGCAAGCGGGTTCTTGGCGGGTTCCTGGCGGATTTTCAACCCGCGCGGATCCGAGATTCGGTCTGTGCAAGACCCGCTCTCGGACAGGATGAACAGGATCCCAGGGATGAGGTGGTGGCTGCGCTTTAAGTATTTCAAGGTCGTGAGCACCATTGGCGCATTGCAGTGCGTGACATGAAACACGGAGCCCACAATCTCCTGCTGGCCCTTGCAAACGGGTTCATCCTGTTCGTTTTCTCGGAGCGCCTCTTCTGGTCGGTGTGGCGTCCAGGCGACTCAATCCCCGACCTGATCGTGACGTGGCTGGCCTACTCGACGCTCGCCTACCTGTTCCTGTCCATCGTCTGGCTCTTCAGGGTCAACACTGTGTGGTCCCTCTACCTTGCCGGCGCGGTCTACGGTTGGCTGACGGAGGGTGGCTTGATCCACACCCTCTACGGCACCGAGGCGTCGGCCCCGTTTCCGGTCAGCCTCTCCATCACAGCGCTTTCCTGGCACGCCCTCATCTCCGTCCTCGTTGGATGGTACGCGACCGCCTGCGCCCTCACCACCAACCGTGCTCGATGGATGGCCATGATTTCGACCGGGGTGGGCGTGTTCTGGGGTTGCTGGGCCACGTTCCTTTGGCAGGAGAATCCGCCGGTCATCACGCCTGTCGCCCATTTCCTCGGCTACTCCTCCGGCATAACGATCCTCCTGGCCGGCGCATGGTGGCTCAATTTCCGCGCAGGCGTGACGTGGTTCCGTCCGGGGTGGGTCGGAACAATCCTTAGCGTGTTGATCATCGGGACGTTCTACGTGCAGCACGTCCGGCGACTGGGCTGGTTGCCGTTGGTCGTTCTGCCGGCGGTCCTGTCCGTTGCTCTGGTACCATTGTGGTTGCATCGCCAGCGCCAATCCGGCGCCCCGGCACTCATTGAAGATCGTCCAGTGCGGTGGAATCTTGCGTACCTGGGTCTGACGCCAATCGCAGCGACCGCGGTTTACGCAGCGGCCAAGCCCCTGGGCCTTGATCGCGTGCCCATCGCTTCGATCGTTTACTATTGGGTCACCGGACCCGCTGGATTCGCCATGCTGGTGATCGCGATCTACCAATGTGGGTTGCGTAGACGGGCAGTTTAGCCCGGCAACCTCGTTTTCGACATGGAAACCATCCACGCCGCGCTCGCCGATCCGGAGGGTCAGGGAATTCTGGTGCGGGCGGGAGCCAGGAGCACTCCGGCGATCTCGGCGGCTTACACGTCCTTTCCGCCCAGTCGCTTGTCCTGGAGGCGAGGGTTTCTGGAAGGCCCACCGCTCGTTCACGATTTCGCCCTGCCGCCGGATCGGTTCATCCATGCGTTCGGGGACCAGCTTCGGATCGCTTGGGGCACCACGAACACCCGGGGGACCGCGAGACTCACGGACCTGAGACAGGATGCCTCGGAACCGGGGCTTGACCCTGTTTACGATGTAAACGATTTTGAGCCAAACAATGGCAACCGTCGTTCAGTCCTGTCGCATTGACGAATCCATGGCCACGCTGCTGGCGCGGCAGGCACGTCGGAAGAAGATCGAAGTGTCCACCCTGAGCAGCCTCTACCTCCGCGAGAAGGCCCTGGAGGAGGAGTATCCGGGCATTGGTTTTCGTGACGCTGCCGACGGACGGGAGGCGTACGTCCTGGGACATCGAGTCGCGGTTTGGGAGGTGGAGGACGTGCATAGTGAAACCGGCATTGTGGAAACGACGGCACGACATTTCCGCTGGTCCCCTGCCCTGGTCCGATGCGCACTGGCCTTTGCCTCGGCTTTTCCCGACGAAATCGCCGCCCAGCGTTCTGCCGAAGCGGATCCATGAACCCCCGGTTGCTGGCGGACGAAAACGTCTCGCACGGCTTGGTGGCCGCTTGCCTTAGAATCGATCGTGGGTTCCCGATTACGCACATCGCCCGGTGGCGGGAAGGGGCCTGCCTACAATTGAAGGACCCTGCCCTGTTGATGACGCTCCGGGACGAGGAGATGGTCCTGGTGAGTTTCGACCGCAGTTCCCTGGCCCACCACGCCAGACGGTTGACGCGTGAAGGCGTCGGGCATTCGGGGGTGATCCTGTATCGCCGGACCGTGTCGCGAGTGGCCTACGGATCGCAGGCGCGCCTGTTGGTGGACCTTTGGCGGGAGGCCGCGGACTGGGATTGGTCGGACCGGATCGTTTACCTGCCGAGGACGTAGTCGTCGGTATTCTCGAACACCTTGCAGCCGCCCGACGGAATCCGTGCAACCTGGATTCCATTTGAATGCCGACGACCGCCCCGCGACTGTTCGGAAGCACACCAACTGAATGCGGTGTGCTCCCTCCCTATGCCGCCCTACCGAAGTTCCACGAAACCCAACCGCCCCAGGATCGAACGAATGGCCAGGTTCGCACTGGCGGTGCTGCTCCTGGGCCCAGGGGCGGCGCGAAACACGTCGGCGGCGGACCCCACTAGCGCAACAGCCACCGTTCCCTTTCCGGATTGGGCGCATGCAGGTTCCCTGTTCGTCCTGACCACACCGGACGGCGCGAACCTTCCGGCCTCGGCTTCCGAAGCCGGATTCCCCCTGTTGGTCCGGCTGCACAAGGACTTCTTCGATTTCAGCCAGGCGAAGGCGGACGGGGCGGACGTCCGTTTCTCCGACAGCACCGGCTCCGCGCTGGCCTACCAGGTGGAGGAGTGGGATGCGTCCCGCGGAACCGCCAGCGTCTGGGTGCGCTTGCCCACGATCCAGGGGAACGCCCGCCAGGAACTTCGCATGCACTGGGGCAAGGCGGACGCCGCCAGCGCATCGAATGGCGCGACCGTGTTCAACGCCTCCAACGGTTACCTGAGCGTCTGGCACATGAACGGTCCGGTGCGGGACGACGTGGGTTCGCTGGACTCGAAGGATGTGGGCACCTCCGCGACTCCGGGAATCATCGGGCCGGCGCGCCGTCTGGGTGGTGGTCAGGGAATCTTCGGTGGCAAGACCATCACCAACTTCCCCACGGGATCCGCGCCGCACACCTCGGAAGCCTGGTTCCGACCGGAGAAGCCCAACATCACCGTGCTCGCCTGGGGCAACGAACAGGCCCAGGGCAAGGTGGTGATGCAGTTCCGCAGTCCGCCGCACATCAACATGGACTGTTACTTCTCGGCGGCGAACGTGGCCAGCCGAGGTCCCCTACCCCCCGGCCAATGGGTCCACGTGGTTCACACCCATCAGAAGGGCGATTCCCGACTCTATGTGAACGGCGTGCTCGACGGGGTGTCCACGAGGACCTCCTCCCCGCTGGCCATCAAGAGCCCGGCGAGGCTCTGGCTGGGGGGATGGTATGACCACTATGAATTTGTCGGCGACCTCGACGAAACCCGCATTTCGAAGGTGGCCCGATCCGCCGACTGGGTGAAGCTGCAGTACGAAAACCAGAGACCGCTGCAAACGCTGGTCGGCCCCCTGGTGCAACCGGGGAAGTCCTTTGCCGTCTCGCCCGCCCAGGCCGTCGTTCCCGAAGGGACACGCGCAGACTTCTCGGCCGAGGCGGGAGGAGCGCAGAAGGTTTACTGGATCGAGAAACGCGACGGCCGCGAAACCGTGGTGTCGGTGGACCGCTTCCACCACACGCTCCATGCGGGTCGGGTGAGCCAGGACACGCCCGTCACGCTGCAGTTCCGGGCGATCTACGCGAACGAGATCAACACCCGGGACATCCCCATCACGATCCGCGCGGAGATCCCGGAGCCAGTCTTCACGTTGAAGGCTCCGTCGACGTGGGACGGACGCGAAACGATCGAGGTCAACGCCCCCCTGGCCAATGCCGGCGCCATGCAGGCCAAGGGTGCGGGAGCCTTGAACTATTCCTGGACCGTCTCGGGCATCGCCGTGATCAAGGAAATCGCGCCTGGAAAACTTCGTCTCCAACGCGCCCAGAACAGCGGCGCGCTGAGCGTGACCGCGACCGTCGACAACGGCGGCCCGCCGAGTTCGCAAACGGTCCTGATCCAGGTCCGGGAACCCGAACGCGACGCCTGGGTTCCAAGGGTGCCCTCCGCGAACGAGATGCCCGAGAACAACCAGTTCTACGCCCGCGACGACCGGAACGAAGGCACCCTCTTCTGCCAGGGAACCCTGACCGAGGCAGCGGACGCGGTCTTTCTCAAACTCTACGCGGACGATCAACTCCTCGAAACCCGACGGGCTGAACCCGGCGCCGGCCGGACCTACGCGCTCTCGGCGAAGCTCAAGCCGGGCCTGATCCGGTACACTGTCGAATTCGGCACACTCAGCGGCGGGAGGGAAACGGTGCGTCACACGGCGACCAACATCGTCTGTGGCGATGCCTACCTGATCGACGGCCAGTCCAACGCGCTGGCGACGGACACCGGCGAAAAGTCGCCGCCGGAAACCAACCCCTGGATTCGCAGCTATGGGAAGCCGCCGGAAGACGCCAAGGCCGATCCTGGAAACCTGTGGTGCAATCCCGTCTGGAAAGCGGAGAAAGGCGAGAAAGCGGAGCTGGGCTGGTGGGGCATGGAACTGGCCAAACGTCTGCTCGAAAGCCAGAAGGTTCCCCTCTTCGTGCTCAATGCCGCGGTGGGCGGAACCCGCATCGACCAGCACCAGCGCCACGAGGCAAATCCCACGGACCTCAACACAATCTACGGACGCATGCTCTGGCGCCTGCAGCGGGCGAAACTCACCCATGGCATCCGCGCCATCCTCTGGCACCAGGGCGAGAACGACCAGGGTGCGGACGGGCCGACGGGCGGGTTCGGATGGGAGACCTACCAACCGCTGTTCGTGGACATGGCCGCGGCCTGGAAGCAGGACTTCCCGAACGTTCAGCACTACTACGTTTTCCAGATCTGGCCGGACTCGTGCAGCATGGGCGGCCGCAACGGCTCGGGCGACATGCTGCGGGAGAAGCAGCGCACCCTGTCCCAGCTCTTTTCCCGCGTCAGTCTGATGTCCACGCTCGGCATCCGGCCTCCGGGCGGCTGCCATTTTCCGCTGGTCGGCTGGGGCGAATTTGCCCGCCTGATCCAACCGGTGATCGAACGGGATCACTACGGCAAAGTGCCCTCCAGCCCCGTCACTCCGCCCAATCTCCAGCGCGCTTCGTACGCCGGTGAGGCCAAGGACACCATCTCCCTGGAGTTCGACCAACCGGTGGTCTGGGCCGGGAACCTGGCGGGACAGTTCTACCTGGACGGCGAAAAGGGCCGGGTCGCCTCGGGCGCGGTCGAAGGGAACGTGCTCACGCTCAAGCTGAGGGAACCGTCAGCGGCGACGAAGATCACTTATCTGAAGGAATCGCAATGGAGCCAGGACACCCTGCTCCAGGGCGCGAACGGCCTCGCCGCGCTGACCTTCTGCAACGTGCCGCTTGCCCGATGACCGGACCTGCGTCGAGATGAGCCCGCAGCGATTGATCGACCCCGTGCCACCTGCCTCCATGAAACCGCGATCCATTCCCGCCAACCGTGCGACCGGCGCGGAGCCCCGCAGACAGACCTCCATGAGACTTCCTTCTTCCATGGCGCTTCTCGCGGCCATCACGACCCTCGCGGCCCTTCTGGCCATCGGTTCCGTCCGTCTTGAGGCCGCCACGCCGCCCGGGCCTCCGGACCTCACCCAGACCCGCGAGGTCGATCGCAAGAAAACCTACAACCTGGGCGCGACCGGATTGCGCGGGTGGATCTACACGAAACCGGCAACCTACCTCGACAGCGCCCAGGGCCGGACCACCGCGGCCAGCCGCCAGATTCTGGTCACGCATGTTGGCGCGAAATCTCCGGCCGACGGGGTGCTGCAGGTCGACGATGTCCTGCTCGGCGCGGGCGGAAAACCCTTCACCGACGACGCCCGCAAGAGCCTGGCCCGGGCCATTCAGGAGGCGGAGACCGAAGCCCGGGGCGGCCTGCTCAAGCTGACCCGCTGGCGGGCGGGCGAAACGAATGAGGTTCAGCTCAAACTGCGGGTGATGGGGACCTACAGCGACACCGCGCCTTACAACTGTCCGAAGTCGACACGCATTCTGGAGGACGCCTGCAAGGTCCTGGAGAAGGAGCGGTTGACCCAGGATTGGGCGGGCGCGGTCAGCGGCCTCGCGCTGCTGGCGACGGGCAAACCCGAATACCTCCCCCGCGTGCGGGAGTTCGCGCGGAAGATGGGGCCGACCACGCTGAAGCTGGAGTTGAAGGACGGCATGGTGGTCTGGGACTGGGGCTACCGGAACGTTTTCCTCAGCGAATACTTCCTTCGGACCGGCGACACGGAGGTGCTGCACGCCATCCGGGAGTACACCGTCTCCCTGGCGAAGGGGCAGAGCCTTTACGGAACCTTTGGTCATGGCATCTCCATGCTCACCCCAGACGGCCAACTGCATGGGTCCATCCCCCCGTACGGTCCGGTCAATGCGGCCGGGCTGGTGGGCAACCTGGCGATCGTGATGGGCAAGAAGTGTGGCGTGCAGCATCCGGAGATCGATCCGGCCATCGAACGCGCGTCGAAGTTCTTTGGTTACTACGTGGACAAGGGTGCGATTCCGTACGGCGAACACATGCCCTGGCCCTACCACGAGAACAACGGCAAGAACTCCATGACCGCGCTCCTGTTCGCGCTCCAGGGGAACCAGACTGCGTCGGCCCGGTTCTTTGCCAGCATGTCCACGGCAGCCTATGCCAACCGCGAGTACGGACACACCGGCCAGGGATTCAGCTACCTGTGGGGAGCCCTGGGCGCCAACGCCGGCGGGCCCGACGCGGCGGCGGCCTTCTTCAAGGAATCGTCCTGGCATTTCGACCTCGTCCGCCGCAGCGACGGCTCGTTCACCTACGACGGCGATGAACAATACGGCGCCGGCCGCACCCACGATGACACCTATTACGGTCGCAGCAGTTACGATGGGCTCAGTCCCGACGCCACCTATGTCCTGACTTATTCCCTGCCGCTCAAGCAGCTTCACCTCACTGGAAAAGACGCCAACCCGGCCAACTGGCTCAACCGCCAGCAGGTGAGCGCCGCCATCGCCTCGGGGCGCTTCGATGTGGATCGGAAAACGAAAACCGTGGAGGAGTTGGTTTCCGCGTTCAGCGATTGGTCCCCGATCGTCCGCGGCTGGGCCGCCGAGGAACTGGCGCGACGACCGGAAGCGAAGGCCATGGTTCCCCGGCTCATCACACTGGCGGAGGGAGCCGACGCCCATGCCCGTCAGGGCGCCTGCGAGGCGCTGGGTTTCATCAAGAACACCAACGCCCTGCCGGTGCTCGTCCGCCTTCTGCAACACGACGACCGCTGGCTTCGGGTCAAGGCGGCGGAGGCCCTCAAGAAGTTGGGCAACGCGGCGCGTCCCGTTCTGCCCGGCATGCTGCAGGCCGTGGTGGACACCGCGGAACCGATCCAGCCCGTGGTCTGGGACGATCCCATCCAGCTCACGCACGGAGCCCTGGCCGAGGCCCTGTTTGACGGGCTCATGAAGAACTCCGTTCAGGGCGTGGACAAAGACCTCCTTTACCCGGTCATCCGGGCGGTCGCAAAGAACGCCGATGGGATGGCCCGCATGCACCTGCGCGGCACCTTCGAGAAGCATCTGACTGCGGAGGATGTCCAGGCCCTCGGACCGGACATTCTGGCGGCGGTCCTCACGCCTTGCCCGGCCGACACCATGTTCGGCAATGAGATCCGCATGGGCGGTTTCAAGGCGCTCACCAAATACAACTTCAAGGAGGGCATCGCCGCGGGAGTGGCCCTGGCGAAAACCCAGGGCGGCCATGGCAGCGAAAACCGAACCGGCGAGATCATGAAGGAGCTGGTGCGCTACGGAACCGCGGCCCGCTCTGCCATGCCGGGTCTGAGGGAAATCATCATCGACTTCAACGAGCAATGCCGGAAAGGCCAGTATCCCGCCGGCGAACTCAATGATCGAAGGGTCCGCGCCGTCGAGAACGCCCTCCAGGCCATCGAATCCGCCACCAGCCAACCGGAATTGAGAACCTTCACGCGGTGACACCCGGCAATCGGCAGGCATCGCAGAGCCCTGAACCGTGGACTGAAGTCCACGGCTACCGTCGTTCTGTCGCTCCGCGACTCCTGAATACCGGCCAAACTCCCTGGACCCGGCGTCGGCCCTCACTTGGTTTGCTCGTCTGGGCGTTGCTTGCAGTCTCCGCGTTACCAGTCCCCTCGGCAGACCTCCATGCCCTTACCCCCGAGCACCACGCGAAGAACAAGCAGCAGGCAGCCGAAGCCCACCAAGCCAACCTGAAACGTTGGACGAATCATCCCTCGATGCTCGTGCTTCCCGGCCTGGTCGCCGACCGGACCGCGAGACGCGTGGAGGTGAAGGTGGAACGAACCCGGCTTGCACCCGGGGAACCCTGCGAGTTCACGGTCATTGCCGAGACCAGCGATCACGGTTACGAGGCGCTCCTGATCGCCTTCGCCCAGCCCAGCGATGTCCACCGCGCCCTCGAATTCATCGGCCTCAAAGCCGGTACACCTTGGAATCCGGCCGTGAACCGCTACTGGGCCCGGGGCGAACGGGTCCTGTTGAGCCTGGTGGGTTCGGAGGGAAAACGGATCCGACTCGAGCAACTGCTGTCGGACCGGCGAACCGGCCGGTCGCTCCGGGAGGAGGGATTCGTGTTCACCGGCTCATCCACCCTGCCGGCCGTCGGCAAAGACCAGGCCCGGGTCTACACAGCCGACGCGTACCAGCCCAAGGCCATCGTCTCGTTGTTCAACTCCGCGCATTGCGTTCTCCAGGTTCCTTACGCGGCCCCGAAGGAGGAGGTGTACCAGACGACGATACTCCACCCGGAGAACTCGTTCCCGGAGGGTGGGCTCCTCTCCCTGATTCTCGAACCGGCCAGTCCGGAGGGGGCCCCGCGCGTCAAGGACCTGACCTTGCGGGTGGCGTCGACGAAGAACCCGCCCGCCGACGCCCTCGAGGGTCCGGCACGCCTCAACGCCCTGAATTTCGAGCTCAGGCAGGGCGAAACCGTGCTCAATGCGCGCACCACCCTGCTGTCGGTTTTGTCGGAACTGGCCCGGTTGGACCGCGTGCACCATGACTATTTTCTCACGGTGACCCTGGCGGACGACCTCGAGTTGAGCGACGCGCAGGGCCTGGCGGGAATCCTGGCGTCCATCGACTCGGACCGCGGCGTGCGCATCGAGCCGCCGCCGGCGGGAGAGCTTCACTATCGGGCGTTTCTTCCGGACCCGGAGCGATTGGATCGGGAGGCGCGCATGCATGCGCCCTGGGAACTGTCCCTGGCGGAGAAGGACGGCCGTCTGACGGGCACGCTGCGGCGCGCCGAATCCGACGGCCAAGCGGGCCGCACGAACTCGGCCCCGGAGAAGCTCGACACGCCGGTGGCGGGTCCGGAGGAACTCCGACTCCTGATGGAGGCCGGGGCGGCGCGGGCCCGGGTTTCTGGAACCCAGGCCAGCCCTCTGACCCTCCGGGTGTTGGGGGCGCCGACGCTTCGCTATGGGGCGCTGCGGAGGTTCATCGCGCCCGCCCTGCCAGCGCACCCCACGATTTTACTCCGCTGACCAAAGGGCCACGGAATCGCGGTCCTTGATGAAAATGCGGTTCCCCGAAACCACCGGGTACGCATGCGACTGGGCTTCGGCGACTTTGAACTGGCCCTGCACCTTGAGACCGCCTGCGTCGGGTTCAAACACCACCATCTGGCCCGCAGGCGTCAGCGCCAGCATCACGGAGCCCGCCGACACCAGGGTGCCGTAACCGCCACCACCGCCCATCCCGCCGCGACGTCCGCCGCCGCCTCGACCGCCCGGCCCCCCCGGGCCTCCGGGCCCGCCCGGACCACCCGGTCGACCTCCCGGCCCCTGCCCCGGCTCCTGCGGCTGGGCGAAGACACCCGAGGTGTTCAGGTTTTCGATCGGCGGAAAAATCCCGGCACGCGGACCAGGTCCGCCCCCGGCCTCGGGCGCCTGCGTCCCCGGAAACTGGGCGCTCCAGAGCACCTTCCCGTCCCGGGCATCGAGACAGAACAGTTCGTTGCCCGCCGTGAGTCCGTAGAGCATGCCCTTGGCCAGGGTCGGGGTGTTGAAGCTCACCGACTTGTCGGGGCTGTTCCAAAGTTCCTGGGCGATGATCTTGTCGCCGTCCTTGGAGAACTTGAGGGCCTTCACTCCTTTGCCCGCCACGATGACTGTCGAACCGTCGACCACGGGACTCGAGGCGCGGTAGTCCCGTCCCCCCATGCCCCGGCCCCCTCCCCCTCCCCCTCCGGGACCGCCGCCACCGCCTCCCGGTCCACCGCCCTGCGGGGCGGCTTCGGATTCCCAGGCCAGCGAACCGTCCACTGCCTTCACTGCGACCAGTTTGGATTCGGTCTGGGCCAAGATGAGGGTGACGCCATCCACCGTGACCAGGGCGGGCGAGGCGTAGGAGGGGCTCGGGCCGCTCCACTTCCACTTCGTGGTGCCCGTGGTCAGGTCGTAGGCCACCAGGGCCCCGTTCTCACGGCCGCCAAGCTGGGCAACGGCAAGTCCGTTCACGATCAGCGGGGAACTGGACGGATGGAAATTCGGGTAGGCCTGGAACTCGTCCTTGCGCCACAGGACCTTGCCGGTGGCGGCATCGACGCTGGAGAGCATGCCCCGGACCCCGAGCGTGACGACCTTGCCCTCGGCAACGGCGGGATGGCTGCGCGGACCGGAGTATTGCTGGGCGGGCCCGGAGGCTCCCAGGGCGTCGTATTTGTCCTGCCAGACTTCCTTGCCGTCCGCGGCCATCAGGCAACGCAGCACTTCGCTGCCGTTCTCGCGGGAGAACACATAGAGCCGGTCGCCCACCAACGCGGGGCCGGCCACGCCTTCGCCCACGGGAACGGTCCATTTCCGGGTGAGTTCCTTGGGCCAGGCCTTGGGAGCCTTGAAATCGGCGCGGGCATCGCGATTTGCTCCGCGCCACTGGGGCCAGTCCTGAGCCTGGGCGCGGGAGAAGGAAAGGTCTCCGAAGGTACCAAGCCAGGCGACCGAAGCCGCCCCGAGCACTGACAGTCGTGGGTTCATGGAAAATGAGAAATGGGGATGGGTTGGGTAACTCAGGGGAAGAGGGGCACTGAGGCGGGAAGGTTACCGGTAATTTGGAGAGCGGAGAGATGTCACCGCTCTCCCCATGCGCCCTGTGGGACTGCGGCGGCATGACGCCGCTCTCGATTCACGGTTCCTTCGCCCAATCCCCCCGGAACACCCACTCCTGTCTCTTCCCGCCCCACGGTGAATCCAAAGCGGCGACATGTCGCCGCACTCCATACTCCCCATTCCCCACACCCACCCAGACGCTTCCTTGACCTGGGCCGCTTAACGCGCCTTGGATGCGCCGTGAATCCCGAGTCCCGGCCCCGACGCCGCCGTTCCTGGCCGTGGCTCCTCGCTTCGGCCGTGGCGGTGGTGCTGCTTGCCTGCTTCGGATCGCGATTTCTCGGGAACAGCGGCCCGCTTTATCAGGGTCAGGGCCCGGCTTACTGGTTTCCCCGATGGACCTTTGAATTGGCCTGGAGCCAGGCCGATGAATTGAAGCGGGCCAAGGCTCTGGGCCAGGCCGGGCCGGACGCCCTCCCGATGCTGGCCAGCGCCGCCCACGTCGAGGAACGCCCCGCCCTCCTCCGCTACCAGGCCCTGCGCCAGAAGGTTCCCCCCGAAATCGCCCAATTCATCCTGCCGGTGTACCGGGGCACGGAAATCACCCACTTCAACGTGGCGCATGTGCTCAAGCTCATGACCGAGCGGGACGACACGCTGCGCGCCATCGCCCGGGAATGGGATTCGTTTCCGAGCTGGGTCCATGGACGAATGCTCGGCTGGCTTGCCGAAGGCCCGCGCCAGCCCGAGGTGATCGAACCCCTGCTCTTCCGGGTTCTCGCCGGTCCCGACCCGGCTCTCGCGTCGGAGGCGGCCCTCGCCCTGTGTCGTTATCCGGCCGCGGGAACCCCGCGCTTCGCCGAGATCGCGGAGGGTTTGGCGAAGCTGACGGAACGCCGACTTCTGGAGGACATTCCCCCGGCCTGCGCCGAACTTGCCACCCTGGTGGCGGCACAGGGAACCAACGCGCGCCCCGCGGAAGCCGTGTTCCTGAAATGGCGTGAATCGGCACAACTGGAACTTCGCGCGCACGCCGCCCTCGTTCTTCCGGCGATCGCCCCCGACCGATACCGCCTCGCCGACGCAGTGGGCGGACTGCTGGCGACCAATGCCCCCATGTCCTGGGGGGGGATCCTCGGACCCGATCGCATCCGACGCACCCGACAGGTTCTGCCCTGGGTGGAGCTGGTGCCCGTCCTGCTTCCAACGCTAACGCCGAAAGGTCCACCAGCCTGGAATCCGGGAAACGTTGCCGGCGTGTCGAATACAGCAGAGACGGCAGCGCCTCCGGCGTTCAATCGCACGGCCCGGCTTCCCGTCACGGAATCGCGGGACTACTGCCGCAGCGCCTTTCTGGAACTGCTCTGCGAACTCGGTCCCGAAGCCCGGGAAGCCTTGCCGACCCTGATCTCAACGATGCTCGACGACCACCTCGCCGGTCAGCGCGCCCGGGCCATTGCCTTCATCGGGCCGGTGGCTCCGGAAACCATTCCCAGCCTGATCCCAGGACTGAGCAACAGCGCCACCGCCTCCCCCCTGGTCCTGCTGCTGGGCGCCTACGGACCCGCCGCCAAGGCTGCCATCCCCGCCCTCGAACACATTGCCACGGGCGACGCCGTACTCACCCCCGCTCCACTGCCACTGGATTGGGACGAGGAACTCAAACGCATGGCCCGAAACGAGAACCTCACCTCCCGACAACTGACCGTCGATGCAGGCCTCACCGGGCGTCTTGGATTCACCAATGTCTGGCCGTCCCCGGGAGAGCTCGGATCCGACCCTCGACTACGCTGGGCCGCGGATCAGTTCGCCACCACGGACCCACGCCAGCGCCCTCGTCTGCGCCAGGAACCTGGAACCCTGCGCATGTCCCACGCCCGGCTCGATCGTGTGGCGGAAAAAGCCCTCGGGCTGATCCGCACCAAGGCACCGGGGCCTTGAGGCGTGGGTCGTCGGTCGTCGGTCGTGGGTCGTCGGTCGTGGGGAGATGGGAGTGAGAATTGCCAAGGAATGTCCGATTTTTCAACTTGTGGCGGACATCAGTCCATTTGTAAGACTTCCCACATGCCGGCAGATTCCCGCACCGACAGCGTTCACTTTACGACCAGGGGACAGGTCGTCATCCCTGTCTGGCTAAGGCGGCAGTTTGAAATCCAGGAGGGCACGAGGGCGATTGTGCAGGCCACACCCGAAGGGATCCTTCTTCGTCCCATCACCCGCGCCAGCGTGAAGCGACTGCATGGGATCCTGAAAAAGGCGCCGGGAGACCGCCCACTCGCCGAAGAATGGACGGAGCATCGCGCCGAACAGATCGCCATCGAGGAGTCCAAGAATGCCCGCCGCACTCGTGCTC
>CAYZAE010000014.1:13727-47655 GCA_964476125.1 uncultured Verrucomicrobiota bacterium
AGGATCCGGGTCTCGGATCCGGGCAACTGACGCGCCATGGCCTTGGCCACGGCATCCGCATTCCGGGTCGTCAGACACATGATCGTCGACCCCGACCCGCTCAGCCACCCGCCCACAGCCCCGGCCCGTTCGCCGGCCCGGATGACCTTCGACAACTGCGGGATCAACTTCTCGCGATAGGGCTGGTGAACCTTGTCGGAGAACGCCCCGCGAAGAGCTTCGGCATCCCCACGGGCGAAGGCCGCCGTGATCAGGCTGACCCGGGTGATGTTGTGTACCGTGTCCGCCTTGGAAAAGGTGTCGGGAACCAGCTTCCGGGCCGCGGCGGTCTCGATCTCGAAGTTCGGGATTAGGGTCACGAAACGGAACGCCGGGGGAACCTTCAGGCGCACGCAACGGGCTTCGCGGCCGATCATGGTCGAGGCCGTGAACGCTCCGAACGTCGCGGGTGCCGCGTTGTCAGGATGCCCCTCCAGCTCGGTGACCAGTTCGAACAACTGCTGCCGCGACAAGGCGGCCCCGCTCAGTTCATTCAACGCCGCCATCACCCCGAGACGGACGGTCACGCTGGATCCCAGGCCCCGGGCGATCGGCACGTCGCCCGAAAGGTACACGTCAAAGCCGAACGCCTTCGCGCGCGCCTTGCGAAAAAACAGGCGGGAAGCCTCGGCGATCAGTTTCGTCGCTCCGGGTCGCGCATCATCAGGAATCGGGGAGACGATGTCCGGCCCCTTCCCCTCGGCCACGGTGACCCGGACCTTGTTATAGACGCGCAACGCGATGCCCAGCGTGTCAAAGCCGGGCCCGAGGTTGGAGGTGCTGCCGGGAACCCGGACGCACACGGACGATGGTTGCTTCATGAAATGGAGAGGGGCCCGAATTGACGCGGCGCCCGGCGCCGGTGTCGGAATGGCGGACCTAGTCTTCAGCTTTGAGATCGCGGCTGAGCAGGTCGCGCACGCCCTGCCGGACATCCTTGCCCTCGTAAAGCATGGCATGCACCTCGCGGATGATCGGCACATCCACGCCCAACCGCTCCGCCAATCGCAGCGCTGCCCGGGAGGTCGGCACTCCCTCGGCCACCGCCGCCATCGACGCCGTGATCTGCGCCAGAGTTTCACCCCGGCCCAGGCGTTCGCCCAGAGTCCGGTTCCTGCTCAGCTTCGAAAAGCAGGTCACGGTCAGGTCGCCGAGACCGCTGAGGCCCGAGAAAGTCTCGGTCTTCGCTCCACAGGCCACCCCGAGACGCCTCACCTCGGCCTGCCCGCGGGTGACCAGGGCCGCCTTGGAATTGTCGCCGAACCCCAACCCGTCGCAGACCCCTGCCGCGATGGCGATGACGTTTTTCAGGGCACCCCCGAGTTCCGCGCCCAATCTGTCGGCGATTCGATAGACCCGGAAGGCCGGGCGATGAAAGGCGGTCTGCACCAGTTCGGCGGTCGCCGCGTCATCCGAGGCGGCGACCACGGCAGTAGGCACGCCCCGCGCCACCTCCGGGGCGAGGCTGGGCCCCGTCAACGCCGCGATGGGGCGGCCCGGAAGACACTCGTTGAGAATGCCGCCCATGGTGAGCCCGGTTTCAAACTCCACGCCCTTCGTGGCGGTCACCACCGGACAGATGGTCCGCTCAAGAAAACGGGCCACGGAGCGGAAACCCTTGGAAGGAACCACCATGAGCACCAGGTCGGCCCCGTCGGCGGCCACGGCGCCATCGGACTCGCAGCGCCAGTCCCCGGGCAGCTCGATCCCGGGCAGGAAGGTTTCGTTCCGCCGCGTCGCCACCATGGTGGTAAGGTGGGCCGGGTCGTGGCCCCAGAGGGTCACCCGGTGCCCGTTCTGATGAAGCACAAGGGCCAGCGAGGTTCCCCACGCGCCTGCTCCGAAGACGGTGACGTTCATGTCCGGTTGGATTCCGCCGCCACCCGCTTCTGGCCGATTCTCGGTTCGGTGCCCGCCTTCAACCGTTGCAGGTTCGCGCGATGCCGCCAGATGGCGAGGGTCGCGAGGGCGAGACTGAACCCGATCAGGGCCCGATCCCGATGCCAGTAGACCGTGGCCACCGGAAGAATGGCGGCCGCCGCGACAGAAGCCAGGGAGACGATCCGGAAGACCGCCAGCACGCCTACAAACGTGCCCAGCACTACGAGAAACGGAAGCGGCAGCAACCCCGCCAACACCCCGGCCGAAGTGGCGATTCCCTTGCCACCCCGGAATCGGAGCCAGCAGGTGAAGTTGTGTCCAAGCACCGCGGAAACCCCTCCCAGCAGCGGAAGCAGGGTGGTTCCCATCTCCGATGCCGGAGGCGCTCCGAACCACCGGCCGATCTGGGGCACCAGGGTGACGCCGGCGTAGCCTTTGAGGGCGTCGACGACTAGGACGAAGATCCCCGCCGGTTTGCCGAGAATCCGGAGCGCGTTGGTGGCCCCGATGTTCCCGCTGCCCTGCGCCCGCAGATCAATGCCGCGGGCGCGGCCCATCAGGTAACCCGTCGGGATCGACCCGATCAGGTAACCGCTCAGAATCGTCACCAGACAGGCGAGCAACACGGAGACTCAGTGCGGCGAGTTCTTGTAATGCTCGGCAAGCAGGTCCTCGCCGAAATCGCCGGCCGTTTCACGCCACACGGCATGGACGTGGTTCGCATTGTTCTGCGTGTTGTCGTACTCGAGGAGGAAGGTGGGCCCCTGCAGGCGGTAGTAATGTCCCTGCCCCGGTTGGTCGGTTCCCGCCCAGGCGAAGGTCACCTTGTCGAAGCCGGCGGCGTCGATCTGCGCGAGATCCGCATCCGCGATCTCAGCGCGCGCGCGGCGCACGTATTCCTCGAGCACCTTACGGAGCAGTTTCTTCTGGGCTCCATTCAGTTTCGCCACCGCGATGCCCGCCGGGGCCAGCGGCACGGCCTTGCGAAGGCCGAGCGTAAAAACTTCCTTCGGCACATCGCCCAGGATCAGGGCTTCCTTCTTCTGTTCGGCATCGAGCGAACGGAAGAGTTCGCGTCCGAGATCCTCCTCCGCGCCCATGACGCGGAGTCCCTTGCGCGGGCCTTCCCGGACTTCGCCCGGGTTGGTGCCGAACATGGAGGGTGTCGCCGAGATGTGCTGGCCATCGACGATGGTGAAGTTGAGGGACATGTGGTGCCCCTCGACGCGCCAGCCCCAGGTGCCCTTTTCGGAGGGTTTGCCGAAGATGGTCCAGAAGTAGTTTTCGGGATCCCGCTTGGGGCCCTTGCCCTGTTCCAGTTCGAGCAGGATCTGCTCAAGGCTCATGATGGTGGAGGCCTTGATGAAGCCGCGCTGGCTGAGGCCGCTGACCAGAAGAGCGGTCGCGAGGTGCCGTTGCGCGGGGGCCATTTCCTTCCACGTAAACCCCTTTCGCTCCCGCGGAATGATGTTCCAGTTGGCGCGCTCGTCCGCCTTCAGGTCGAAGGTGATGCGCGCCCGCTGCGAATCATCCATCGCGGCCAGCAGCGCGTTGGCGGCCCCGGCCATTTCTTCCGCGGCCGAACCGGCCAGGGTGGAGACGGACTTCAACAGTGCCACCGCGAGCAGGGACAAGCTCGCAGCCCAGGAATGCGGACGGATCATGAACGCGCAAAATCGCGGCCCTGCCCCCCCGGAGGCAAATTCAAAATGCAACCGCGTCAGCTTTCGATGACGTTGATCTCGACCGGTTCCACCTTCACGCCCAGCTTCTCCAGCCAGACGATGGCCGCCTTCACCTCGGCCCGGGGCGCCTCGATTTCGAGGCACAGGATGCCGATTTCGTCGGTGACGCTCGCCTGACGGACATTGAACACCACCGGGAACTTCTGGCTGAGCTGCCAGATCACGGGCTGGGTGATCAACTTGGGCGGGTAGGTCAGCCAGAACCGGCGCTTTTCAGGCCGGTTCGAGGGAGGCGCACCCGCGCTCGAGGTTCCCGGTTTCGCCGTCTTGGAGGTCTTGGGCTTGGAAGGCATGGGAGTCGTGGGTTGGGACCGACGGAACCGAAACCGGGTGCAGAGACTAACCGCCCGCGATCGCGGGAATGATGCTGATTTCGTCGCCGTCCTTGAGCGGGGTCTGCTGGTTCTGAAGGAACCGGATGTCCTCCTCATTGACGTAGACGTTCACAAACCGGCGGACCAACCCGGCTTCGTCGAGCAACCGCTCCTTGATGCCGGGGTACCGCGACTGCAACTCGGCGATGGCCGCACCGACGTCGGCGGCCGTGACCGTGACCACTTCCTCGTTGTTCGTCAGCTTGCGTAACGGGGTCGGGATTCGAACTTGGACAGGCATGGTTTCTGCGAATGTTGAACGCCGGCCACCGCCCCGTGTCGAGCACGGTTCCTCGCGGCCGGACAGCTTGGATGGATTGAAAAAGGTTAGGGAAACGTCGCGGACTCCCGGGGCGGGCTTTGAACCCGACCCACGGGCAGTGAACCGGCCGCGCGCCCCCCCACCGCGAATAACGCGAAGGTAAGTTGCGCGGCCCGGCAAGAGCCGGACTCAGGCCACGCCAGGAGACCGGGCGCCGACCAGTTCAGGTTTGTCGAGGGCCAGCACGCCTTCGAAGTCGCGCAGGCTGGGCCGGATCTCCCGGGTCTCACCGGCATAACCCGCCACGGCATCCAGGGTCTTGAGGCCGTTGCCCGTGATGCAAAGCACCGCGGAATCGCCCGCCGGAATCTTGCCCTGGGCGATGAGCTTCTTGGCCACACCCACCGTCACGCCGCCGGCCGTCTCGGCAAAGATGCCTTCGCACTCGGCCAGCAACCGGATGCCCTCCCGGATTTCGTCGTCGGTGACGTCCTCGCTGCTGCCGCCGGTCTCCTTCATGACCTTGAGGGCGTAGAACCCATCGGCCGGGGTCCCGATGGCCAGGGACTTGGCGATGGTGTTCGGTTTGACCGGCTTGAAGAAATCCAGGCCTGCCTTTTGCGCGGTGGTGATGGGGCTGCAGCCGGTGGCCTGCGCGCCGTGGATCCGCCAGGGGGAGGCGTCCACGATCCCCAGCTTGCTGAACTCCTGGTAGCTCTTGTGGATCTTGGTCAGCAGCGAACCCGAGGCCATGCAGATGACCGTGTGCTGCGGGATCCGCCAGCCGAGCTGTTCCTGGATCTCGAAGCCCATCGACTTCGAGCCCTCGGCGTAATACGGGCGCATGTTGACGTTGACGAAGGCCCAGCCGTATTTGCCGGCGATCTCGGCGCAAAGCCGGTTGACCTCGTCGTAGTGGCCACGGATGCCGATCACCCGGGCGCCGTAGATCAGGGAGTTGAGGACCTTCCCCTGCTCCAGGTCGTGCGGGATGAAGACGTAGGCGTCGAGACCCGCGGCGGCGGCGTTGGCGGCGACGGAATTCGCGAGGTTGCCGGTGGAGGCGCAGGCGACGGTCTTGAAGCCCAGCTCCCGGGCACGGCTGAGCGCCACGCTGACGACGCGGTCCTTGAAGGAGAGCGTCGGGTAATTGACGGTGTCGTTCTTGATCCAGAGCTCGCGGATCCCGAGGCGCTTGGCCAGACGATCGGCTTTCACCAGCGGGGTGTAGCCGACCTGGGTGCCGACCGTCGGTTCGCCGGCGATCGGGAGCAGTTCCCGGTAGCGCCACATGGTCTGGGGACGGCTCCGGATCAGATCACGGGTCAGATGCCCCTTGATCTGGTCGTAGTCGTAGACGACCTCGAGCGGGCCGAAATCGAATTCACAGACGTGGGTGGCCTCCAACGGATACTCGTGCCCGCACTCGCGGCACTTCAGGGCCTTCATGAACGAACGTTGCTTTTCCATGCGCAGTAACTCTCCGGCAACGACGTGGGGGGGAATAAAAAGTCCCCTTCCCACACAAGATGAGAAGAGGACCCAGAAACGGTCCGGCGCTCCTCTCATTTCTCCCGACTTTCATCGGGCTGGATTTGGCACCTGGACACGGCCGCGTTGCCGGTGGCCGCCGGTTGCCGTGGGGTCGACGGGCCAGTCCCTCACCCACTCGCAATGAGAGCCTTTCATGCGAAAGGCGGCCGGTATCTGCCGAATTTTCAGCCCAACTGTCAACTGCGTTTTCCAAAACGTGCGGCCTCCGGCCTCCCGGGCGCCTCCCAAAGCCCGACGATCCCGCAGGGATCGCAGCAAGTGGCCGGAGGTGGCGGCGTCCCCGATGCCACCTCCGGAACGAAGCGGTGGAAGATGAACCGGGCTTGGTGAACCCAGATGGGAGCGCCGGCTGGTGCAAGGCGCCCGGGATGCCAGCACACTCGGACGAGCAGGCCGGCAAGACGCCGTCGCTCCCAGGCGAGGCCTCGGCGCTCCATCCTACGGTCACGCCGCATCTCCTGAGAAATGGCCATACTCCTGAGCGTGCCTGGCGCACGTTCCAGCTCCCCAGCCCGACGCGCAACGTCTCCGAAGCGGGTTCCCCCACCCACCATTCTCCGTGCTCTCCTTCCCCAGCTCCGACATCCTGCCCCCGGCTCCGCGCCCCACACTCCCCACTCCAGTCTCCCAACTCCCAACTCCCCACTCCAGAAAGCCCCATGCTCGTCGTCCTGGTCCATGTCCATGTGAAGCCTGAGTGCGTCGACGCCTTCCGCGCCGCCACCCTGGAGAACGCCCGCAACAGCGTGCGGGAGCCCGGCATCGCCCGCTTCGATGTTTCGCAGCAAGCCGACGATCCCGCGCGGTTCCTGCTCCTGGAGGTCTACCGCACCGCCGAGGCCCCGGCCGCCCACAAGGAAACCGCCCATTACAAAACTTGGCGGGACACCGTGGAATCGATGATGGCCGAACCCCGGCGCAGCCAGAAATTCAACAGTATTTTCCCCGATGCCTCCGGCTGGTGACCCCATCCCGCGTTTCGAGTTCGCCACCGCCACCCGGATTGTCTTCGGAGCCGGCGTCAGCCGGGAGCTCGGCATGCTGGCCCGCGACTACGGCACCCGGGTCCTGCTGGTGACCGGACGTCACCCGGAACGCGCGCAGTCAGGAATCGACGCCCTTCGGGTGGCCGGCCTGCGCGTGAACACCCTTCCCGTCCCGGGCGAACCCACCGTCGAACTCGCCGCCACCGGGGCGGCCCTGGCGCGTTCCCATGGCTGCGACGTCATCGTCGGCTGGGGCGGAGGCAGTGCCATCGACGCCGCCAAAGCCATCGCCGGACTCGTGCCAAACTCGGAAGATCCGCTGGAACACCTGGAGGTCATCGGCCGGGCCCGACCGCTGGAGCATCCGCCGCTGCCCTGGATCGCGGTGCCCACCACTTCCGGGGCGGGAGCCGAAGTGACGCGCAACGCCGTGCTCACTTCGCCCGTGCACCAGTTCAAGGCCAGCCTGCGCAGTCCGCTGCTTCTCGCCCGTGCGGCACTGGTTGACCCGGCGCTCACCCTGGGGCTCCCTCCCGGCGTCACCGCCTCCACCGGCCTCGACGCCCTGACCCAACTCATCGAGCCGTTCCTCTGCCTGCGCGCCAACCCGATCGTCGATGCCTTCTGCCGGGATGGCATCCGTCGCTCCGCCCGCGCGTTGCGCACCGCCGTCCGGGACGGCGGAAATCTGCCGGCCCGCACGGAACTTTCGATGGCCGCGCTGCTGGGAGGACTGGCCCTGGCCAATGCCGGGCTGGGTTCTGTCCACGGCCTGGCAGCACCCATCGGCGGGACCTATCCGGAAGCCCCGCATGGCGCGGTGTGCGCCGCCCTCCTGCCCCATGCCTTGCGCACCAACCTCGCCGCGCTCCGCGCGCGCCAACCGGATTCGAGCATTCTCCCGCGGTTCGAAGAACTCGGAGTCCTGCTCACCGGAAAAGGGGAAGCCACGGCCGAGGACGCGATCCAGGCGGTGTTCGACCTGACCCGGGACACCGGCATCCGGCCATTGCGGGAGCTGGGTTTGACGCGGGAAAGCTTTCCCGAACTCGCGACCAAGGCGGCCTCGGCGAGCAGCATGAAAGCCAACCCGATCGCGCTCACGCAGGCCGAGATCATCGGGCTGCTGGAAGCCGCGTGGTGAAATCGGGCGGACCTCAGCGCGGGAGTGTCTCCGGCATTTCGGCGACGCCGTAGAGCATGACCGCCAGCGCGGCCACGCAGCGGTTCAACTCGACGGGATCCACTTTGTCCACGGTGTCGGCCGCAGAGTGGTGGAACCAGAAGTAGTCGCGTCGATCGGTCCAGAGATCCATCACCGGCACCCCCTCGCGCAGGAGCGGTCCGAGGTCGCTGCCGCCCGCGCCTGCCTTCAACTCCGCCGTCCCGATCGGGGCCAGGCCAGGCAGAAGCGACTTCAGCAGGGCCGTCGCCCGTTCACTGCCGGTGAAGGCGAATCCTTTCAGCGGACCGATGCCCCAATCCGATTCCACTGCCAGGACATGGCGGGCAAGTTCCTCGCGATGCTGGACCGGGTAGGCCTTCGCCCCGGCCAGGCCGTTCTCCTCGTTGGTCCAGAGCACGAGCCGCAGCGTGCGACGGGGCGGAAGGCCCGTGGCTCGAATCAGGCGCAGGGCTTCCCACGCGGCGAGACAACCGCCGCCGTCGTCCAGGGCCCCCTGCCCGACATCCCAGGAATCGAAATGGCCGCCGACCAGGATGATTTCCTCAGGGCGTTCGCGTCCCCGGATCTCAGCCACCACATTGCGGGAGGTCGCGTCGGGGAGCGTTTGCGCGCCCAACTGAAGCCGGAGTCGAACCTCGATCCCACGGGCTTGAAGACGCTGGAACCGTGCCGCGTCCTCCACGGTGATGGCGGCATGCGGAATCCGGGGAACCCCCGGCTCGTACTGCATCATGCCCGTGTGCGGGGTGCGCAGGGAGAAAGGTGTCACCGAACGGATCAGGCTGGCCACGGCCCCGACCTTGGCCGCGGCGGAAGCCCCGCGACCGCGGTAGCGCACGGTATCGCCGTACTCGGTGAACGGCGGATGGAACACCACGATCCGTCCGCGCGCCTCGGACGCGCGCTGCTCAAGTTCGGTGAAATTCGTCACCACCAGAATGCCAGCCTCGATCCCACCGGGCGGCGTGTTGGTGGTGCCGCCGAGACCGAGCAACGGCAGTCGCTGCGGCAACGGCCCGAGTTCCTCCAGGGATTCCTGACCCCGCACCCAATGAGGCACCTGGACCGGTTCACCCCGGACCTTCTCGAATCCATCCTCCTTCAGACGGTTGAGCGCCCAGTCGATGGCGGCTTCCAGATTCGTGGAGCCTCCCAGCCGGGGACCGAAGGAGTCGCACAACTCCGCGAGCCGCGGAAAGGCCTGGCTCGATTGAGTGGCGGCTTCGATGAGCTTTTGGATGCGGGAAGTTTCCGCAACAGCGGTGGCGGCACCCTGCCCCAGGGCGGATTCGACCGCCGGAACCCAAAGGACCGCGGCGACGAACCAGGACCGGAGCCCGCGGCGGAGGAAGGATGATCCCATGACCCGGGCACCCTCCCGGATGCCACGCACGTCGTCAGGCCAAAATCGACCGGAGGAACGGGAGGGCCGAGGGCCGGATTCAAGGGACTGCGGCGGCACGACGCCGCTTTCGATCCACCGTCCCCTCCTCCCTGCCGCCAGGGCGCTCCCTTGCGTCGGCTCTCCCACCCACGCCGAATCCAAAGCGGTGACCTGTCACCGCAGTCCATAGCACCCCCTTCACCCCTTCACCCGCCTTCGCCGACCCACGACCCACGACTCACGACTCACGACTCACGACTCACGACTCACGACCCACGACCCACGACCCCCGACCAGCGCCCCGTCACCCCGCCTTCGCCAGATCCACGGCCCGCCAGAGGTACCAGGCGGCGGTGGAACGGTAGGGCCGCCAACGTTCACCGTATTCCAGAAGCGCTTTCGGCTTGGGCATTTCCTCCAGGCCGTAGGCGATGCGGAATCCGTTGCGCACCCCGAAATCATCCGACGGCAGAACATCCGGCCGACCGAGCTTGAACATCAACAGCATCTCCACCGTCCACCGTCCCACACCGCGCACCTCCGTGAGACGTGTGATGATCTCGTCGTCGGAGAGCCGCACGATCTGGCGGGAGGTCGGGAGGGTGCCATCGAGGGCCTTGGCGGCGATGTCGCGGATGGCGGCGATCTTGGCGCGGGAGAAGCCGCAGGCCCGCAACTGGTCGTCCGACACCTCGGCCAACCGTTCCGCCTTGGGGAATCGTTTGCCCGGGAACAGTTGAGTGAAACGGCCGAGGATGGTGGCCGCGGCCTTCCCGTTCAGCTGTTGGTTGGCCACCGCCCGGACCAGCGACTCCAAGGGCGAACGCTTCGGATCATGCCGCATTTGGCAGGTACCAACGCGTTGGATCAGACGGCCCAGCACGGGGTCGGCCTGGGACAGATGCGCCAGGACAAGATCGTCCTGTCCCGCCACCGCTTCGGAGGGTTTGGATCGTTTCGCCACGGCCGGTGCTCAGGCTTCGGGCAATCGCCAGTCCCCCCGGAACGGTCTCGGATCGAGGCTCTTTCGAGCCTCGGCACAGTCCGGAAAAGTCTCTGCGGCAGAATCCCAGCGCAGAGATGCCGAAACGAGAATCCCTTTGAAAAACCCGCGCCGGGTGGACCGGCAGGCCGGAGATCCCCGCATCGGTCGTACGTTCACGGAACGTTGGCAGAGGCCGAGGCCGTGGGAATCCCGTTGGTCTGGCCCATGCGGATGATGATCGGACCGCCGCCGCCGATGCCTCCGGAGTTCAGCACGTAACCGGCGTCGATGGCCTTGTCGATGCGCAGACTCGCCTCGCCGAGGTGCGCCCGGGAGTAGGAATCCAGGAGGTTCAGCCGGGCGTTTAGAACGCCTTTGAGCCGCGTTCCCAACTCCCGGAGGTGCAGCAGGGCCAGTGTGGCGATCGGACGATCCGAGGCCTGGCCACCAGGGCTGGTCATGCTGAGATCGATCAGGCGATCGACGTATTCGCGCTGCAGATTCCGGCGCAGGCTGGAGATCATCGGCTCGCGCTCGGTGAATTTGCCCTCGCCCTTATCGAGCTCGGACCAGACCTCGGCTTCGACGGTGCGGAGAATTTCCGGAAGCGTCACCATGTCCTCCTTCGAGGGGGTGAGGAATTCGTTGTCATAGGCCCGGCCCAGGGTTCCGGGGTTGAGGATCCGGGTGAGCACGGAGGATTGGATGCCCATGATCCGGTCGTGAACGGCCCAGGTGGAGTCCTCGACCGACATGCGGAAGTCATCCAGCCATTTGTCGACGGTCATGCGGCGAAGCAAATCGGGGGTCAGCCCGTACGACTCGTCGCGGAAGGTCGTTTCGAGCATGAACTTGAGCGCCTCGCGCTGTTGCACGGCGGGAACCACCTCGATGGGCGGACGTCCGTTGGGATCGCCCTTCTTGTCGCGATGCACGAACGCACCGCCCAGCCAGCCCGCCATCATGCTCAGGGCCCGGGTCTGAACGGCCAGGGTCATCTCGTACCCGTAACGCGCCCGCGACCAGCTCTGGCCGTCCTTCACGAATTTATCGATCAACCGGCCGCGATGGTACTGGGCCAGTTCGATCTGACGCCGGGCGTAGTCGAGCGGGTTCGAAGCGAAGTCGTAGCGGCGGGCGAGCGGATCCGGCCCCATGGTGTCTTCATCGGTGGCGTACTGAAGCTCGGGTTCGGCGGCCCGCTTGACGATGGCCTGCAAGGCCTCCGGTTTGTCCGCCACCACGTAGCCGTACTCGATGGCCCAGAAATCGTAGGGCCCGATGTCGATCATCCCGTAGTCACCCTGCTTTTCCTTGTCCTTCCACTCGTTGATATTGACGGGCAGGTAATCCATCACGGAACCCGCGAACGGCTTCTTCCCCTTGATCTCGCTGCTGTTGATCTTGTCGAGGGAGTAGATGCTGGACGACTTGAAGTTGTGCCGCAGGCCGAGGGTATGCCCGACCTCATGGGCCACCAACTCCGCCAGGAGCGGGCCGACGAACCATTCCGGAACCCCGTCCAGCAGCTCCTTGGGATCCTGCTTCTTGGGTTCCTCCTTTTTCGGCTCGTCCTTCTTGTCGTCCTCCTTCTTGGGCGATTCCTTGCCACCATCGCCATCGGCGGGGGCGATATCCTCGGGCATCAGATCCAGGGCGAACCGGACCACGGCGAGATCGAGGGCCTTGCACTCGGCCGCCCGGCAGAGCCCGTTGAACTGGCTGGTCCGCCCGATGAGGCCGTCGTAATCGTTGCTGCCCACCAGGGTGGGATCGACGTTCACCATGTCGTGCCCGCCGTAGTGCTGGGCTCCGCGCGCCATCAACGCCGCGGCCACGGCCTCGCGGCTTGAGGGAGGCGCCAGGCGAACCCGCGGATCCCAGTGCGGTCGGCTCTGCAACCAAGCCAGCGTGGCCGGGCTCATGCCCTCCATCGCCAGCCCGGGCAGGACCTCGTTGAACTGCCGCCAAAAGTGCCGGATCCAGCCGTCGGTCAGCACGATGTCCGCGTCGAGAATCTGCCCCGTCAGAGGATCCACGCGGCTCGGCCCGATGGCGGTGCTGATGTTGTTGTTCAGCCAGCGGACGAAATTGTAGCGGACATCCTCCGGGTCCTTCTCCATGTGGGCGCCGGTCGCGGCGTCCTGGTAATAGACCTCGATGGCATTGGCGATGCCGACCTTCTCGAAGGCCTTGTTCCACATCATCACGCCTTCGCGGACCCAGCGCCGGTATCGAATCGGGGTGGTCGACTCGATGTAGAACACGATCGGGTTCTTGGGCGGACTGACCTTGATGTTCGGGTCGGCTTTCTCGAGATGCCAGCGGTTGATGTACCGAACCCGGTTCTCCTCGGCCTGATACTTGCCGAAATCCGCGAAGGTGGTGGTGAAATAGCCGATGCGCTCGTCGGCCACGCGGGGGCGATAGGCCGGGTTCGGCGCAATCTCGCTGATCGAATAATGGAGGGACTTGATGACCCCGTTGCCCATGGGGAGCTCAAACGCGACCTCCACATTCCCGGGAAACGCCTTGGCCGTCTTGATCGTCGCCAGTTGCGTCCTCGCCCCGGCCACCAGCGAGCCATAGAACTTCGAAGCCTCCCCGACCAGCATGGCGTCCAGGTCGATCACGGGATTCTGCCCGGGCCCCGGCATCACGGTGACGATCGGGACATCCAGAATCACGCGGTCGGTGAACAGGCGCTGGATGCTCGCCTTGGATTCGGCCTCACCGGTCGAGCGGACCTCAAGCTGGGGGGCGACGAGGACCATGCGTTTGTCGATCCGGCGCCAGTACACGTACATGTCGCCGGCCTGCAACCCGGCGTACCGTTCGCCGCTGGCCACGGTCAGGGCGATGAAGAACTTGCGGTTGGCATAACCATCCGGCAGCACGCCCAACATCTGGTTGTCCTTACGGCGCACCCAGACCTGCATCAGGCTCGGGGTCTTGTCGATCGACGAGACCACCTGTTCGTAATCCTTGAAGACCTCGGGTTGCGGCGGGAAATCCGGGGGCGGCCCCCCGGGCGGCTGCTGGGCCGCGGCCGACAGCGACAGCGCGCTGGCCAAAAGACACCCGGACGCAACGAACCGAACGGAGGAGAGAAACGCTCGCATGGTAGGATCCCGTCGTTGGAGAGGGATGATTAGCTGCGGTACCGCCCGAAGTCCACCCGCGACCTACTGAAACCAAGGAACGGTCCGGCTTGGCCAAGGAATGCGGAGACTTGGCCGCGCCCAGGGCTAACGTGATACCGGATCCCAACCCGCAACTCCCCCAAACCCGAACACGACCAAACACTGCCCACTCCCCACTCCTCACTCAAAACTCCCCACTCCAAACCCCAAACCCTCCCCGACCATGACCGACTCCGGAACCTTCGCCCTTTGTGTTGCTTACATCCAGAATCATGCGGCGTCCCGACCCGCCTCGCACCCGGGTGCGACCCATGCCCGGCCGGCCCGGGCGCCGACCCTCACGCTCTCCCGACTCACCGGCGCCGGGGGGCTGCCGATTGCCGAACGACTCGCGGCCCTGCTCCAGGAGCGGCGGCCGGGAACGCCCGCGGCCTGGACGGTTTTCCACCGGACCCTCGTCGAGAAGGTTCTCGCCGATCACAATCTCCCCGCCGAACTCGCCAAATACATGGCCGAGGACCGGGTCTCGTACATCCAGGACACCACCGAGGAACTGCTCGGTCTTCATCCCTCACGCACCGACCTGGTCGCACGGGTCACGGAGACCATCCTCGGCCTGGCCGAGCTCGGGAACTGCATCATCGTCGGCCGGGCCGCCAACGTGATCCTCGCGAAGACGCCGTCCGTGTTTCACGTCCGGCTGGTGAGCGATCTCGCCTGTCGCGTGTCCCGGGTGATGAAGGACAAGGGCATGACCGAAGCCGAGGCCACCGAGTTCATCCGCCATGAGGATTCCGCCCGTGAAAACTATCTGCGGGCCCATTTCGACGCCGACATCAACGATCCCCTGGCCTATCACCTGACCATCAACACCGACTGGTTCACGATCGAGGACGCCGCCGAACTCATTGCCCAGGCCGTGTTGCGGCGCTTCCCTGCAAATCCGAGCTGAACCAACCGCCCTGCTCCGAACTCACCCCAGCACTCCGGTCCAGACCTCGAACCGCCGGCCATTCCGTTCGCCGTCCGAGAAGAACGCCAGATAGGTCATGACCTTGTAGGCCTGGTAGGTGTTCTGTCGGAGCCCTCCCCGGGTCCTCACCTGAACCTGCCGCCAGGTTCCCGAATTGAGGTAGGTCTGGGGATACAGCCCGATGTCGCGCACCACGGTGTCGAGGGGAACGACCTCATGGTGGTGGGTGTGGCCATAGACCACGAACCGGACCGTGCGCGCCCGGAACGGCGCCTCGCCCATCGCGTGGTCCGCGAGCGTTTCGTGCGGTCCGACGAGTCGCTTGAGCCACTGGGACACCCGATTGACATTCTCCATCGAGGTCAGGTGGGTCAGGCGCAGCGCCACGGCGAGGGTGTCCACGTCGTCCCAGCGGAACCGCTGGTTATGGGACTGGACGAACGGCAGTTCCAGGAAAGCACCGACCAACCGGTTCCACACCCCCATCACTTCCCGGCGCACCTCGGCATCGCAGGTCCGGGACATGAGCCCCTGGATCCAGCTCGGGATGTCCAGGAGCGGCCGGACATTGTCCAACTCCCGCAATCCCCGTTTGAAGTCGTCGCTGAGCAGGTGCCCCAGGCGATCGTTCACGGCCTTGGGAAAGCGGCTCAACAACTCGATCACGATCGCGTCCCCCAGCGACGAAGCATCGCGACGTCCGTCGAAATTGAACGGGTCATGGATGTCGCCGTGCCGCGCAAAGACCTGGTGTTCGGCCGCGCGCGCCGCAGCAAACGCCGCCCCGGGCTCCCCGGGATCGTGCGGAAATGGCAGATTCGGGTCGTTCGACAACCCCATCGCCTCCACCACCCGGGCCCGGAGCGTGTCCAAAGCCCGATAGGCCGGGCCCGCCAGATGGAAGAACCAGTCGTGGTTTCCGACCCAGTAATGGAGCCGGACCGTCACCGGAACCCGCGCCTGGGAAACCTCGCCGTCGCCGTTGACGCTCTCCGGAACCATGAGTCCCCCGGGCCGGGTCAGGCTTCGCAGGGCGTCGAGGGAAGCCCGGTTGTGGGCCAGAATGGCCTCCGTAATCTCCGTGACCACCCGGACCAACCGCGGATCCGGGAGCTCCATCCACGGTCGCACTTCCGGCGGTTCGTCCAGCCAGCGCGTCGACCGGATAACGTCCAGGATATCCCCCAGCAGCAGGACGTCGATTTCCTGCACCGGTTCGTAAACCACCGAAGCGTCCTCCCCGCCGCGCCGGCGAAAGGAGGCCTGGAAAGCAAGATCGCCCAACTCATCCCGGAACACCCGGAAGGCATCCTCGCGGATGGTCTCGCCCGAGGTGCCGTCGGTGAGGTGCAGGTCGCTGACGATCACGAACATGGCGGCTTCCTTCCGGAAGTCCCGCGCCGCCGTGGATTCCAGCGGAGAGCGGGAAGACTTGGACTTCGACGCTTGGCGGCGGAAGCAGGTCAGTACTGCGACGTCGCCTCGTATTCCTCGACAGGCTTGAGGAACTGGTCGCTGGTCAGGTCGACTTTGAACCGCGCATCGGCCTGGCTGAGCGCCTTGGCCACCACGCGCCAGACGATCATCGCCTTCGGTTCGAGCGTGGCATAGGGCTCGCTGGAGCCCGTCCTGCCCTGCCCCTTGACCGCCGTCGCGCCATCCCCGGACACAAACTCCTGGCTCTCCGCCATTTCGAACTGAAGCCGGACATTCGACAGCGCGGCCGACCCCTGGTTGGTGACGCGGATCTCGTAGGTCACGGGTTTCCCGATCTCGACTGGATCCTCCAGGTCGACGACTTCGAGCAGGATGGCGGGGATTCCCAACACGCGGGTGGCGCACTCGGACTTTGCGGGCGGAGAACAGGTGCCGGTGACCGAGCCTGAGAACGCGAGGGTCGTCACCTCGGGGGAACCGAACGCCGCACAAAGCGTGCGGGCGGTCCCGGGGGCGAGGTCGGCGATCTGCCAGACCACACGGCCGTCCTGCACCACGCCGCCTTCGGTGACCGCCGTGGCGGCGGAACCCGCGGGGATGGGCAGCGAAACCGTGGCCCGGGCCTCGGGGGCGTTGCCGGAATTGGTCACCACGAGGCAGATCTGGACCGGGCGGTTCAAGGTCACCGAGGCCGGTGCCGTGCAGGTCAGGCCGAGCACCGGCGCCTTGATGATCAGGTGCCCGGCGGCATCCGCGGAGGCCCCCTGGGCACTGGTCACGCGCGCCGCGCCTTCACACGTTCCCGCGGCGGAAGCACGCAGGCGGATTCGGATTTCGCGGGTTTCCCCGGGCTGAAGCGCCCCCACCTCGATCGCGCCCGGAGCCCCGGGTTCGACGCGCGGGACGCAGGACAGCAGGGAATCCTCGATGCGCACCTGGCTGAGCGCCGCTCCACCCGAGTTGCGCACCGTGAGTTTCATCTCGAACGGCTCGCAGAGTGACACTTCGCCGGGCATTGACCGCGTCAGTTCGAGTGCCGCCAACGGGCCGAGATCGATCACCAGGAAATTGGCGCACGGTTTGGGGGTCAGGCAGCGGTAGCGGCGCCCCCGGGAGGCGAAATCGAATTCGTAGGCGGGCATCGCCTCCTTGCCGGCCCATTCCACATCGATCAACGCCACAGGTTTCCCCTGCCGGCGCGTCGACATGAAGGGGAGCCGGGTTCCAACCGGAATCCGCACGGCCCCGATCTCGGCGGTGGCCGCGGCCTTGCGAAGATCCTCCACGTCTCCCTGCCAATTCGCCTGGCGCAGCACGGATTCGACGTCCGCGCGCAGCTTGGGGTCCTTGAACAGGGCCCGCAGGTCCTCGGGTTTTTGCAGGGGTTTGGCGAATCGATGCGCGGGATTGCCCAGCCGGGTGGCCCGGTGTTGCTGCGCGTGCGCGGGCCCGAGCGCCTGCGAAATCAGCAGCACCACCAGCGCCAGGATCGGAAATGAGTTGGATCTCACTTGATTGGGGCCTTGCTAGGGCACTTGGCCCCGGCCCGTCAACTTCGCTTCCAAGAGATCCGGCAACTCCCCCCCTTGGAACCGCTGGGATTCAGCCCCCCAGCCCGGGGCCCCATCCCCAATCGCCACCACCCCACCCCGGATCACGTCCCCCGGAACCCCCTTCTTTTGAGGGGGATTGCCCAATGATTCACCACAGAGAACACAGGGAGCACAGAGGCAATGGGATTGGATCCGGATCCAGACAGGCTCGTCGCCAGCGGATCATCCCATCGGTTTCACGAATCCATGGAACGAGACGCTGCCACCGTCTTCCTCCCCTCTCCCTCCCTCTGTGCTCTCTGCGTCCTCTGTGGTGAACCCGCTCCTCAATTGTCAACAATTTAGACGCGACCCCATTGGAACTGGCGCCGGAAGGTACAAAGTCGCGGAGAGGTTGTTCCGCACATTCAGCAAGGAATCCCCTGCCACGGGCGCCGGAGCGGAAGAGTCGCCCTGAAGGAATCAATCGCCTGGGATAGCTCCCGATAATTCCGGGTTTCGGCAATACGATCCAGGTAGAGATTCCGGCGGACGACTTCGTCGAGCCGGAACGCCCAATAGAGCGACATCAGGGGGTTGAGGAAAAGCGTTGATCCCACCGTGCGTTGGGTGGGATGCCGGTCCCCGAACAAGCCTTGGGCCGCGGCCAGAATGCTGGATTGAACGATGCTCGGCTCATTTGGCATGCGGGCCGCCACTTCGTCGCAGGCTTCGGCATAGAATCGGTACTCCTCCGATTCCCGAAGCAGACTCCATGCTCCCAGGTACCCGCCGCTTTCGATCAACGCCGCCATGTTCTCGAGACAATGCGCGTGACAGACACCATGAAAGCTATCGATCCCGAACCCAAGGCACACGAGGTACTTCCGCGCGACCGCCACCGCCCGCGCGGCATGGAGGCTGGCCATGTCCTCGTGAGGGGTGCCGAGATCCCGCTCATCACCTCGCAACAGGCTGTCCATACCACCGTCGATCAGGATCAGGGCATCGGGCCGGAGCGTCTGAACCAACCATTCGTAAGCCACACGCACGCGCAGCGCGCCCGTCCGCTCAATTGCATAAACCGGAGTCTCGCCATATCGCTTGCTCAGCCAGGACGAGAGATGCAGCTCAGGAAAATAATGCTCCGAACCCCGGCTGGCGGGAGTCACGTGGACCAGGGAATCCACGGGCCGGTCGCCTTCGCACACCGAAAGTTCGCTGAACGAAAGATTGGCCAGATGGACCGATTTCCCGGCTGCGCACAGCGAATAATAAAGAGGCAATCCGCAGAACACATCGAATCCGCCACCGGCACCGATCAACAGGACGGAGTCGGCACTCGCCAATTCCTCGAACAACGGGATCTTCATCGGCCAATACTATGGGAAGCAGCCGGGCCGGAAAGCGTCAGTTGCACAACCAAACAAGCTTTCTTGGCCTCCGACACTCAATTGTCAACAATTTAGACGCGACCCCATTGGAACTCCACCAACGTCGCCCTCGCCCCACCCCCACCCCCACGCCCACGCCGGAGGACTTCCCCCGGCTCCTTGTTTTCTCGCGCCGAGGCGCTGAGGCGCAGAGGAAGAAAAGGTGGCGGAACTCCACCCGCCGCAATGGCGCCGCAATGGGGTCAAGTCCCGACATTCAACAATTCCACTGGAGGGGCGCGTCCCCATTATTTTCACCCCAGAGGGCACAGAGAGCACAGAGGGGAGACGGGATCGAAGGCGGGTCTGAAGGAATCGGCTCGGTTGTTGGCTTCCCTCCCCCCACTCTCTCCGCGCTCTCTGTGCGATCTGTGCTCTCTGTGTCCTCTGGGGTGAACGCCGATCCGCGAATTGCGTCCCCTTTCCTCCTTCGGCAATCTCCCGGTCCGTTCATCGCCGTGTCCACCCCCACCCACCCCCCAGCTCGTCACGCCATCGGCATCGATATCGGCGGCACCAAGACCGCCATTGCCGTCGTCGATGTGATCCAGCACCGGATTCTTTCCCGGACCATCCTCGCCACCGAAGCCGGGCTGGGATTCGACCGTGCGGTTGGGCGGATCGCCGACGGTGTCGAGGAGGCCCTTCGCCAGGCGGATGTTTCGCGCCCCTGGCTGGCTGGGATCGGGATTGGTTGTGCGGGCCCCGTGGACCCGATCCAGGGGTTGATCAACAATCCGTTCACCCTGGAAGGTTGGGACCGCTGCGACATCGTGACGCCGCTGCGGGAACGGTTCCGGCTCCCGGTCTTTCTTGAGAATGACGCCGATGCCGCGGCCTTCGGGGAATTCGTGGCCGGCGCCGGACAGGGCACCAACCCCATGGTGATGCTGACCTTCGGCACCGGCGTGGGCGGGGCCACGATCGCTAATGGCCGCATCATGCGGGGGGTACTCGGAGAACACCCGGAACTGGGCCATATCCCGGTCCGTCCCGATGGACCGCTTTGCTACTGCGGCATCGCCGGCTGCCTGGAATCGATCGCCTCGGGAACAGCCCTGGCCGCGGCGGGTTCCCTCCTCGGAATGCCGGATGCCCGGGCGGTGTTCGCGGCCGCCGACCAGGGGCATCTCGCGGCGAAGGCCATCGTCCAGAATGCCACCCACGCCGCCGGCATCGCGGCCTGGACCCTCTGCCACACGCTGCTGCCCCAGCGCCTGGTGCTTGGGGGTGGGATCATGGAGACCGAATTCAAACGATTCGCGACCGCCATGAGACAGCACCTCAACACGGTCACCCAGTTCACCCGCGATGCCGTCGACATCGTCCCGGCGTCGCTCGGCAATGATGCCGGTCTGGTGGGTGCCGCGCTGCTCGCTGCCCCGAAGTCCTAGGCGGTCCGACAACCCATGGTCAGCAGCACGTTCGCCCACAGAGCCTGATCCCCGGTCTGGATGGTGAGCACGTGATCCGGGGACTCGACGGCCTTGTAAAAATCCCACTTCGAGATGGGCTCGAGTTTCTGTCGCAGGCCGGCCGCGGCCACGACTTCACGGTATTCGGCCCAGACCGGCGGCTCACCTTGTTGCGCGTACGGATCGTCCGCGGGAATGCCCATGGTGTTGATGGCATCCACCGGCACCGCCGACAACACGGCCCGCAGGACCTGGGAAACGGTCACCAAACCGGGAGAGAGATTCAGGCAGACCAGCGCCGCGTTGGGTCCCTTCTTGGTCGAGGCCGGGTAATTGCCATCAGCGATGAGAATGCGCGCGTGATGACCGGCGCGGCCGAGGATGGCGTTGATCTCGGGATGGATGAGCTGGTGTTTCAGCATGGGAGAGTGAGATCGGCGAGGAAGGGCAGTTTTTCGCGGTAATCGCGCAGCGCCGCCAGGTCGAGGTCGCCGGAGGCCCAACCTTCCGTTTCCCCGGCGTCCGCGGTGATTTCGCCCCAGGGATTCACCAGGATCGATCGCCCCACGTACCGATGGGAAGGATCGCTGCCGGTGCGGTTCACGCCCAGCACCCAGGCCTGATTCTCGATGGCGCGGGCCTGGAGGAGCTTGACCCAATGGGCCACCCGCTTGTCCGGCCAGCTGGCGATCACGACATACAATTCCGGCCGCCAGCGGGCCGCCGCCACGCGAAAGAGTTCCGGGAAACGGAGGTCATAACAGACGAACAACGCCACGGGCACCTGGCCCCAGAGAAAGACCACCGGTTCCTTGCCGGGCAGATAGTGCAGGTGCTCGCCGCCCGGCGAAAACGGACGCTGCTTCCGGTAACGGGTCACCACCTCGCCGGTCGGGGAAAAGGCCACCGATTCGTTCCGGGCCTTTCCGTCCCCGCACCCCACCGCCAAACCCGCCACCAGCCAGACGCCATGGCGCCGCGCCAGGTCCGCCAGAAACCGTTCTGTATTGCCGCCGGGAAGCTGGGACGCGGCCTCGACCTGAAAGCTGAATCCGCTGGAAAACATCTCCGGCAAGGCAACCAGGCTGCCCGGGGCCGGTCGAAGCGCCGTCAGGAACTGCTCGACGCGCGCACAGTTCGCCGGCGCGTCCTCCCAGGCGAGATCGTACTGCAATCCATGAACCGTGAGCGTCTGCACCCCACCGTTCTCCCGGAGCCCGCCCGCAAACTCAAGCGCCGTCCAGGTTCCAGACGCGCGCCCGAACTCGGACTTGCACCCTCCGGCCTCCTCGCGTGCACAGTCCCTCGTGCACCCCATCCGTACCGCCCTCGCGGTCCTTGCGCTCCTGGTTCTGCCCGGTCACTGCCTCCAGGCGGCATCCCCCCGGTCGGTCCTCGTGGACGCCGGCCGCCACGACCGCACCCAAACTCCGGTGTCCTTTCCGCTCGAAGCCGCCGAAGGAACGTCCTGGGAATTGCAGCCGGAAAGCGGCCCCGCACTTCCGCTGCCGCTGCAACGGGAGGGCGGCGTGGCCTGGTTCCTCCTTCCCAGCCAACCACGCGAAACGACCCGGAAGTTCCGCCTGGTGGAACGTCCGAATCCACCCGCAAACCCACGCGCTACGGCCCGAACCGGACCCGGTTCCACGGCCCTTCGCCTCAACGGCCAACCGGTCCTGACCTACATCTCCGGCCCGGGAACCCTGCCCCGCCCTGACATCCGTCCGGAATTCCTCCGCGGAGGCTACCTTCACCCCGTCGTCACGCCCGCCGGCGTGGTCGTGACCGATGATTACCCGACCAATCACATCCACCACCACGGCGTCTGGTGGTCCTGGACCAAAACCGTGTTCGAAGGTCGCACCCCGGACTTCTGGAACATGGGCGATCGCAAGGGACGCACCGACTTCGACAAACTGCTGAAGACCCTGGAGGGCCCGGTCTTCGCGGGGTTTCAGTCCGAACAGATCTTCACCGACCTCCTGGCGCCGCAGCCGAAACTCGCGCTTCGGGAGCAGTGGACCGTCCGGCTGCTCGCAGTGGGACCGGGCGATCCGTTCCACCTGTTCGATCTCGAATCCGAACAGCGCTGCACCACCGAAAGCCCGCTCAAGCTCCCCAAGTACATCTACGGCGGTCTGGCCTATCGCGGCCCCAACGCCTGGAACGGCGCCACCCAGGCCCGCTATCTGGATTCGAACCGAACCACCAACCGCGTCGCCGGAAACGAATCCCGGGTGCGCTGGCACTGGCTTGGCGGTCTCGTGAATGGACGCCTGGCCGGCTTCGCTTCCCTGGGTCACCCGGGGAACTTCCGCGCCCCGCAGCCGGTGCGCATCCATCCCCAGGAACCCTACACCTGCTGGACACCGGCCCAGCTCGGGGACTGGGAGATCCGCCCGGGCGAAACCTATCGCTCGAAGTACCGGCTGGTGGCCCTGGACGGGGAACCGGACCCTGCGCTGCTGGACCGGCTTTGGAACGACTACGCCGAACCGCCCCGGGTCCGCCTGGAATGATCCGGTGCGGCAGCGTCGGCGCTCCCCCGGGCCTTCGAAGGCCGCACCCAAGAAAACAGGGTGCGTTCCTAAGAACGCACCCTGCGGCGGAATCAGAATTCCCTGTCGGACCGCGCCAGGAATGGGCGCGAGGCCGTTGGGGTGTCGATCCTAGCGCATCTTGTCGAACGTCTTCTGCAGGATCTGCCAGGGTTGGAGGCCCTGGACGCGCGACAGGGCGTCGGCGTTGATCTTCGCTTCGAGGGCGTTCTTGGTGGCACGCTGGGTCTTGTAGAAGATGCCGAAATAGCCCGGGAACGGTTCGCCCGCGAGCTTGTAGGCCGCCAGTTCGTCGGTGACGTCGTGTTCCTTGGGGATTTCGACGAACTTGCCGCCCTTGCGGTTGTTCGAGGAATCAAAGGCCCCGGGGTAGAACTCGACGCACTCGCTGAGGCACTGGATGAAGCTGAAGCCGTCGTGGTCCAACGCCGCCTCCATCATCTGGAGCAGATGATTCGGGCTGGTGTGGGTGGTGCGCGCGATGAAGGTCGCACCAGCCGACAGCGCCTGCTTGATCGGGTTGATCGGCTGATCGACCGCACCCCAGATGTCGGTCTTGCTCTTGAACCCGAGCGGCGAGGTGGGCGAGGTCTGCTTCTTGGTCAGGCCGTACACCCAGTTGTCCATGACCACCAGGGTCATCTTGATGTTCTTCCGCGCCGTATGCGTGAAGTGATTCCCGCCGATCGAGAAGGCATCACCGTCACCGCTGAAGGCGAACACGTGAAGATCAGGCCGGCTCAGCGAAACGCCGCTCGCGAACGGCAGCGCGCGACCGTGGATGTAGTGCGCGCCGTGCGCCTGAACGAAGTACGGAAAACGGCTGGAACAGCCGATGCCCGCAATCGTCGTCACCTTCTCATGGTGCATGCGGCGCTTCTCGATGAGCTTGTAGTACAACGCGAGCACCGAGAAATCCCCGCAACCGGGGCACCACGTCGGATGGTCCGCCGCGATCTCCTTCTTGGTCAGTGGCTTTCGATCGGCGTCCGCCAGGGGCGGCACCGGTTCCCCGATCGGCCGGGTCGGCAACTGAAAGGCAATGGTCTGGCTCATGGGTCGGATCTGTCTGTCCTTGATGAAAAACTGGTTTGGCTCGATCGCGAGGGTCGGCTCCGGATTCAGTGGCCGTTGCTGGTCGAGGCCGGCGCCGGGGCCACCCGATCGCGCACCTGGTCGAGGATTTCGCGGACCTTCCAGGTCAGGCCGTCGGTCTTGTTCACCCCCTCGATCCGGGAGTCTCCCGTGACCGCGCGGAGCAGGCTCGCCAACTGGCCGAACCCGTACAGGCCGCCGTCGTTCATCTCCACCACGAACACGTGCTTGAAGCGCTTGAACATGGCCGCCAGCCCGTTCGGCAGCGGATTGAGATGCGTGAAATGAAGGGCCGACATCGAATGCCCTTCCTTGCGCGCCTTGGTGACGGCTTCGCGGATCGGGCCCTGGGTCGAACCCCAGCCCACCAGCAGCGTGTCACCGTCCGGAGCACCAAAGATCGCCGGCACCGGAAGCTCCGCCGCCAGGGCCTGGAGCTTCTTCCGCCGCTTCGCCGTCATCGACATGTGAAGCTTCGGCGAGCCGGTCGGATGGCCGTACTCGTCGTGCTCCAACCCGGTCACCACCGGATACCGCCCGCTCGCGATCCGTGTGCCCGGCACGAGATGCCGGGTGACGCCGTTCGGCGCGGAAAGATCATACGGCTTGTGGTCCGCCACCGGCGAGAGATCCGGCGAAATGTCCTGGCACACCGCCTTCAGATCGGGTTCGTCGAAGGCCTCGATGCGCGTCGCAATGGCCTGATCCGTCAGCAGAATCACCGGCACACTGTACTTCCGCGCGATGTTCACCGCCTCAATGGTGCGGTAGAAACAGTCCTCCACATTCGCCGGCGCCACCACCACGCGCGGGCTGTCCCCGTGACCGCCAAAACACGCGATGTTCAAGTCGCTCTGCTCCACGTTCGTCGGCATGCCCGTCGAGGGACCGCCACGCTGAACGTCCACGATGACCAGCGGCATCTCCGCCATCACCGCCCATCCCAGGGCCTCGGTCTTCAAGGACACACCCGGACCGCTCGAACCGGTCAGCGACACACCCCCCGCATAACTGCCGCCAATCGCCATGGAGATCGACGCGATCTCGTCCTCACACTGAATGAACGTGCCGCCGTACTTCGGCAGTTCGCGCCGGAGCAACTCCATGATGTCGGTCCACGGCGTGATGGGATACCCGGCGCCGAATCGAACCCCGGCCGCGATGGCCCCATAGGCGATGGCCTCGTTGCCGTTCATCACCACCTGGCGGGCACCCCGTTTCTCGCCCTCGATGAACCGGAACAACTCCACCACGTTCTCAAGCTGGAAACTGTACCCGGCGTGGAACGCCGACACCGCGTTCTGCGCGACGCTGGGATCCTTGCCCGTGAACCGCTCCGAAATGAGCTGCTCAAGCTTGGTGACGTTCAAATGGAACATCCGCGCCAACAACCCCAGCGCGAACACGTTCTTGCCCTTCTCCCGGCCCACGCCCCCGATCGCCTCCACCGTGCGGCTCGAAATCGGCACCGCAATGTGATGGTAACTCCCCATCGCATCGGGATTCGGCTCCACGTGATCCTTGTCGTACACCACCACCCCACCCCGCTTCAGCGAGTTCAAATGGTCGTTGTACGAGTGCTGGTAAAACGCCAGCAACACATCCGCATCGTCGCCCGAACTCAAAACCTCCCCGGACCCGATCCGGACCTGGAAGATCGAAGGCCCCCCGGAAATGGTCGACGGAATGGTCATGAACGTCATGACCTCCTGCTCGCTCCGGCCCGCCAGCCGCGCCAGGAACCCGCCAATGGCCTGGATGCCGTCCTGAGAGTTGCCCGCGATACGGATGACGGCCTCCGGAATGTCGGAGATCCGCAAGGCGGGAATTTGGGGCGCAGTCGTATCAGTTTGGCTCATCGAACTAAGAAATTTCCCATTCAAGGAACAGCCTTCGGGTTCCGAGGGCCCATCCCAAGCGGGTGGCCGAGCTTATGCACCGGCCATCTTGTGTCAATTTGGTTGGAGGAAACTTATCGATCGCATCCGTCCACCCCATCCCCCTCTTCTCACCGGTCCCATCGCTCCACATACGGCTCCAAGACCTTCCGCCAAACCGCATACCCCTCCCCGTTCATGTGCAGGCGGTCCGGCCCAAAAAAACGCCCTTCCGGCTGCCCCGATGCCCCCATCAAAGGCGTCGCAGCATCAAGGTAATCCACCCGCCGCCAGCGCGCCGCCATCCGCCTCACCCGGTCATTGGCCAACTGCTGCGCCTCCAACCACTTCAATCGCGAGGGACTGGGTTTCACCGACACAAACGCCACCCGGGTCTGCGGCAACCGGCCCCGCACCCGGCCCACCAACTCCCGAAAATCCGACTCCACCTGCGCCGGGGTCTTTCCCGCCGCCAGGTCGTTGTCCCCGCCATAGATCAACAGCAACCGCGGCTGCAACGGTGGCACCAGTCGGTCAAAGTACCGGTTGAGATCGCTCAACTGGGACCCGCCAAACCCAAGGTTCACCACCCGATGCCCCGGGAACGCCTCCACCACGTTGGTCCACATCCGAAAGCTGGAACTGCCATAAAACACCACCCCACCCGTCCCAACCGCCTCCCGGCTCACCCTGCGCTCCAAGGCGGAGATCTCCGGCTCCCAACGGTCCGACAGCGGCCCCAACCTCTGCGAGGCCCCGGCTCGGTTCGGCGGCGTCGACGGCTCCTGAGCGGCCACCCGAATCGCAACGAGAGCCGGCAGAATCAGGGCCGCCAGCCACTCGGCACGTGGAAGTTTCATGGGATCAACAAGATCGAACCCAACCCGCCGCCGCCCTGCGCAACGCTCCCAAAGTCTGAAGAACCCACAGGATCCAAGGGCTGGTTCGCACGAAAGCCTGCCCCGACCCACCCCGCATCGGCAACTTTAGGGTTCAACCGGACCCCGGTTTGGCGCACCAATGGGCACGTGCTGGAGCCGACCGCCACCGAAATCACCGACTTCGTCCGCGCCGCCCTCGCCGAGGACCTCGGCCCGGGTGACGTCACCACCTCCGCCATCGTCCCCGCCTCCCACAGGTCCCGCGCCCGGTTCGCCGCCCGCGAATCCCTGGTCGTCTCCGGCATTTCCCTCGCCCTGGCCGCGTTTCGCGAACTGTCTCCGGACGTTCACTTTGAGAAGCCCTGCGCCGACGGCGACCTGGTTCAGCCCGGCGACGCGCTGGTGGTGGTGGAAGGCCCCTCCCGCGCCCTGCTCACCGCGGAGCGCGTGGCGCTCAACGCCGTCCAACGTCTCTCCGGCATCGCCACCCTCACCGCCACCTTCGTCGCCGCCGTGGCCGGCACCGGAGCCCACATCCTCGACACCCGCAAAACCACCCCCGGCTGGCGCAAGTTCGAAAAGTACGCCGTGGCCTGCGGCGGAGGGACGAACCACCGGCAGGGACTGCACGATCTGGTGCTGATCAAGGACAACCACCTTGTGGCCCTCCGCGACGCCCTCCCGAATCCCATCGCCGCCGCCGTCGCCCTCGCACGCAACCGCTTCCCCCACCTGAAAGTCGAGGTGGAGGCCGACACGCTCGACCAGGTCCGCCAGGCCGTTGAGGCAAAGGCCGACATCGTCCTGCTGGACAACATGACCCTGGCCCAGCTGCGCGAAGCCGTGGGGCTTTGCCGGGGCATCGCCCGCACCGAAGCCAGCGGCGGCGTGCGCCTCGATACCGTCCGCGCCATCGCCGAAACCGGCGTGGACGCCATCTCCGTCGGCGCCCTCACCCATTCCGCCCGCTCCGTCGACATCGGCCTCGATTTCCTCGCGTGAACCTGGACGCCTCCATCCTGGACGCGCTCCGGGCTTCGAACTGGGCTTCCGGTGCCGAACTGTCGGGCCGGCTCGGGGTCACCCGCGCCGCGATCTGGGCCCGCATCGAGGAACTGCGCCGCGTGGGCTACCAGATCGAAGCCAGCCCCCACAGCGGTTACCGGCTGATCGGCTGCCCCGACCGACTGCACGCCGACGACCTCGTGTCGCGTCTCGGCACGGTGCGCGTCATTGGCCGCGAAATCCGCGTCTTCCAGGAAACCGCCTCCACCAGCGACCTGCTCGAGAAACTCGCCCGCGATGGCGTTCGCGAAGGCATGGTGGTCTTTTCCGAATCCCAAACCCGGGGCCGGGGCCGGCTCGGACGCTCCTGGATCTCACCACCTGGCAAAGGTCTCTGGTTCTCGGTCCTGCTCCGACCCCACCTGCGCCCCCAGGCCGCCACCCGGCTGACCGTCGCCGCCGCCGTCGCCCTCGCCCGCGCCGTCCGACGCGAGCTCCCCCTGCGGCCTGAGATCAAGTGGCCCAACGACGTCATGATCCATGGACGCAAGATCGCCGGGGTGCTGACAGAGCTGACGGGGGAGCTCGACTCCATCCGGCATGCCACGCTGGGAATCGGGGTGAACGTGAATCTCGATGCCGAGGAACTCCCGCCCCCGCTCCGCATCCAGGCCACCTCCCTCAAACTGGCAACCGGCCGCATGGTCGACCGCCCGGCCCTCGCCGCCGCCCTGCTGCAGGAACTGGACGCCACTTATCACCAGGCGCTCGGGGACGGATTCCCCGCCCTCGCCGATGAGTGGTCGTCGCAATGCACCACCCTCGGACGACTGGTCTCCGTGGTGACCGGCCATCGCCGTATCGTCGGACGCGCCGAGGCCCTCGACGAGGAAGGCGCCCTGCTCGTCCGCACCGACAGCGGGCACCTGGAACGGGTCGTCGGCGGCGATGTCACTCTCGAAAAATCCTGAGGTCCCGAGGTCATGAAGCCTTCCTCCCCCCGCGATTCCCACACCCGGTTGCTGCTGCTCGACATCGGCAACACCCATTGCCACGTCGGGCTGTCCTCCCCCGAACACCTGCTCGCCCAGGCCGACCTTCCCACCGGCGAACTGATCTCCGGCGCCGCCACCAAAACCATCGACCGCATGCTGGGCGGCACCCCCTGCTCCGGCGCCGTCGCCTGCAGCGTCGTCCCCCGCGCCACCCGCGCGCTCCGCGACCTGCTCCGCGATCGGTTCGGACTTCGCCCCCTGATCCTCACCCACCGCACGCTCCGCGGCATCGGCCTCGACTATCCCAAGCCCGAAACCATCGGCCCCGACCGCCTCGCCAACGCCATCGCCGTCCGCCACTTCTTCAAAGCCCCGGCCGTGGTCGTCGACTTCGGCACCGCCGTGACCTTCGACATCGTCAATGCCCGCGGCTGCTACACCGGCGGCATCATCGCGCCCGGCCTCGCCGCCATGACGGATTACCTCCACGAAAAAACCGCCCTCCTGCCCCGCATCAAGATCCGTGAAGTGACCTCGCCCATCGGCAAAAGCACCGAGGAAGCCATGCTCGTCGGCGCCGTCCACGGCTACCGCGGTCTCGTGCGCGAACTCATCGCCGGACTTAAGCGCGCCCTCAACACCCGCAAACTGCCCGTCATCGCCACCGGCGGCTACGCCCAGCTCATCGCCAACGGCGTGCCCGAAATCACCGCCGTCCGCCCCAACCTCACCCTCGAAGGCCTCCGCCTGCTCTGGCTCGAACACCAGAAGTAGCCAGATCCCTTCTCCCTTCTCCCTTCTCCCTCCTCCCCACTCAAGTCGCGGAGCGACCGAAGGAGGGTAGCCGTGGGCTTTAGCCCACGGTTTGTGAGAATTTGACGATCGCGTCGCGTAGCGACGCTCGGAAACTCACGGCGCCCGCCATCCCCGACGGCGTTGCAGCCTCCCCAACGCCAACGGCGTTGCGGCCTACGGCCCAGGGTTGGCCTGCCGACGGGCGGGCCAACCCCGGGCTGCAGGACGAAATCCCTCTGGGATTCACCGAGAACTCGCCTTCCACATTTCCCGCCGCCGTCGAGCGCCGGAAACATGGCCAAATCCCATCTCCGACAAATCGGAGTGCCCCTCTCTCCCAACTCCCAACTCCAAGCTTCACCCTGCAGAAAAGGTTCTGACACGACCCGCCCACCGGCCTAACCATCCGTCATGCAACGGACGAGATTCGCGGCTGTGCTTTCGATGGTGGTGCTGGGCTTCGCCTGCGGAACCCACGAGGTCCGCGCCGAATTGCGGGCCGGCATCGCCCTGCGGGTCGTCACCCCCGACCCGCTCCTGCCCGTCTCCGGCGGCGTCGGAATCCCCGATCCAGTCACCCGCAAAGCCGGGGAACTCACCGTCCGCGCCCTCGTGCTCAGCGACGGCCAAACCACCGTCGCCATCGCCAGCACGGATTTCCTCGGGTTCCCGGCCGTGCTCGGCGACCGAGCCCGCGCCCGGGTCACCGGCATCCCCGCCGAAAACATCGTCATCGGCGCCACCCACACCCACAGCGCCCCCGACCCCTACGCCTTCCCCGATGAAACCGGCAAAACCGGCGCCGACCTGCCCTACCTGAAGTCCGTGGCCGACCGGCTCGGGGACGCGATCAACGACGCCCTCACCCACCTGCAACCGGTCACCCTCCGGACTGCCGTTGGCGAAGCCCGGGGGAAGATCGCCTGGAACGCCTATGCCGAAGCGCTCTTCGATCCGCGCTGCGGCGTGCTCCAAGTCGCCGACCGCTCCGGCAAACCCGTCGCCACCCTGGTCAACTACGCCGTTCACCCCGAAGTGTTCGGATCCCGCGCCGGCGTCTGCAGCCCGGATCTCGTCGGCCCCCTCTACGACCGGATTACCGAACGCGGTGGGGGTACCGGAATTTTCATGAACGGAGCCCAGGGCGGCATGGTCACCGCGGATAACCGCGGTCCCGACGGCCGGGACGTCTCGACCTGGGAGGAATGTGTCCGGATCGGAACACGCCTCGCCGACGAAGCGCTTCGAATCGTTGCCGATGCCCCCGCCCAGAACGATCCCACACTCCGCTGCCGTTCGCGCGTGGTGAAGTTCCCGGTCGAATCCCAACTCCTGCTCGCCATCCTGAAAGGATCCCCGATGGGTTACGCCACGGACGCCGAGGGCCGCGTCTCAACGCGTCTCAACGTCATCGATCTCGGCGACACCCGGATGCTCACCATCCCCGGCGAGGCGCTTCCGAACATCGGCTCCTACCTCAAGCGGAAGCTGGGCGGGAAAAAGCAGTTCCTGTTCGGGCTCACCAACGATGCCCTGGGTTACATCCTCACCAAGGAGGACTGGAGTGCGTTCCGGCGCTACGAATACATCAGCCGCACCTGCCTCGGCGAACGCACCGGCGAAATCCTCGTGAACGAGGCCCTCGACCTCGCCGGCAAGTGAAGCAGGATTGCCGTGACGCCTCCGGCCCCGTAGAGTCCGCGGCCCTATGTTGGACAATCTGCAGGAAAGTCTCGCCGCCGCCGACGCCAAGGTCTCCGCCTTGCGGAGGTTTCTTTGACCTGCCCAGACAACTTTCCCGACTGGCTGAGATCGAGGCGGCCATGAGCCGCGACAACTTCTGGGACAATCGCGAGAACGCCCAGAAGACGATCGACGAATCCAACACCATCCACCGCCGCTCCGACCCCGTGGTCGCCGCCGAGAAACAGGTCCAGAACCTGCGCGAACTGCTCGAACTGATCGACCTCGAACCCGAAGCCTCCCAGGCCGCGCTCTCCGTCGATGTCGAACGCGACCTCACCAAGCTGAACCGCCAGCTCGACGCCACGGAACTCGACCTGCTCCTCGACGGGCCCCACGACCGCAAACCCGCCATCCTCAGCATCAACGCCGGCGCCGGCGGCACCGAGGCCTGCGACTGGGCCACCATGCTCTGGCGCATGTACCAGCGCTGGGGCGAACGCCGCGGCTGGAAGGTCGACGTCACCGATCTCGTCGAGGACGACGAAAAACGCATCAAGAGCGTCACCATCCGCATCGACGGCGAAAACGCCTACGGCTTCACCAAGGCCGAGCGCGGCGTCCACCGGCTGGTCCGGATCTCCCCCTTCGACTCCAACAAACGGCGTCACACCAGCTTCGCCAGCGTCGATGTGATCGCCGAAATCGAACCGGAGGAGGAGGCCCCCATCCCGCCGGTCGAACTGCAGACCGACACCTACCGGTCCGGCGGCAAGGGCGGTCAGAACGTCAACAAGGTCGAAACCGCCGTCCGCATCACCCACCTTCCCACCGGCCTCGTCGCCGCCTCCCAGAACGAGCGGTCCCAGCACCAGAACCGCGCCATCGCCATGCGCATGCTGCTCGCGAAGATCTACGCCCTCCGCGAAGACCAGAAACGCGCCGAGATGGAACGGTTCTACGGCGAAAAAGGCAGCATCGGCTGGGGCAACCAGATCCGCAGCTACGTCCTCCAACCCTATCGCATGGTGAAGGACCTCCGCACCGGGTTCCAAACCAGCGGCACCGAAGACGTGCTCGATGGCGATCTCGACGGATTCGTCCAGGCCTGGCTCCGCGCCGGCCGCCCCACCAAACGCATGCAGGGCGTGAAGGACGACGAGGACTGAGCCCGCGGCCGAAGCCAGCCCGGGCTGCTCCCCATCCCTGCCGATCCCCAGGCCATCCGCCTCCACCCACTCCCGCATGAGCATTCTCGACACCATCGTCGCCCGAAAGCACGAGGAGGTCGCCCTCCTGCCCCCGACGCCGATCACCCCCGAGGTGCTCCGCGAGGCCGCCAGCCGTCGCCCCAGCGGTGGCTTCCGGGATTTCACCGCCGCCCTCCGCACCCCGCGCTCCGGCCGGATCGGGCTCATTGCCGAGGTCAAAAAGGCCTCCCCATCCGCCGGGGTGATCCGACCCGATTTCCACCCCGTCACCATCGCCCGCGACTACGAAGCCGCCGGCGCCGACTGTCTCTCCGTGCTCACGGACGAGAAGTTCTTCCAGGGTTCGCTTCAGTACCTGCGCGACATCCGGGCCGCCATCGGGCTCCCCCTGCTGCGCAAGGACTTCATCATCGACGAACGGCAGATTCTCGAGGCCGTGGAATGGGGCGCCGACGCCATCCTGCTGATCGTCGCCATCCTGGATGACGCCCGACTCCGACACTTCCACGACCTGGCCAGCGCGGCCGGCCTGTCCGTCCTGGTGGAAGTGCATGACGAATCTGAGCTCGTGCGCGCCCTGGCCATCGGCGCCCGACTGATCGGCGTCAACAATCGGAACCTCCACCTCTTCAAGGTCGACCTGGGAACCACGGAACGGCTGGGCGCCCAGCTCTGGCAGACCCGGTCCCGCGCGGACACCCTGCTGGTCGCGGAAAGCGGCATCCACACCCGCGCCGACGTCGACCGCCTCCATGCCACCGGAGCCGGAGCGATTCTCGTCGGTGAATCCCTCATGCGCCACGCCGACATCGGCGCCAAAGTCCGGGATCTCCTGGCAATGGGGTCGCGTCTAAATTGTTGACAATTCAACCTTCCGTTTCGGGCGATCGCCCCTCTGCTTCCGACCCCGCCCACGCCCGTATTCCACCATTCGCGCGCAGTTTCGGTCGGTGAATCCGGCCATTCCACACTCGACGCACAGCGGCCAACTCACGACGCTCAGCCCCATTCATGCCTCCCCTGCTCACGATCCGTGACCTGGGCAAAACCTACGCCGCACCGGTTCTCGACGGCGTGCATCTCGATCTGTTGCCCGGCGAGGTGCATGCCCTGGTCGGCGAGAATGGCGCCGGCAAGAGCACCCTCTCCCGCATCATCGCCGGCCTCACGCCTCCGGACCGCGGCACCATGACCTTCGAGGGACAGCCGTATTCGCCCCGCACCAAATCGGAGGGCGAAGCGGTCGGTGTGCACATGGTGATGCAGGAGCTGAACCTGATCGGCACCCTGTCCGTCGCTGAGAACATCTTCCTCGACCACCTCCCCCACCGCGCCGGCTGGATCGATTTCGCCCGTTTAAGCCGCGACGCCACCGAGGTGCTCAGCCGCATCGGCATGGGCGATCTCGATCCCCGCCTGCCGGTCGAGCAACTCGGTGTCGGGCAGCAGCAGATGGTCGAAATCGCCACCAGCCTCTGGCGCCGCTGCCGGGTCCTGAT
>CAYZAE010000014.1:47755-60919 GCA_964476125.1 uncultured Verrucomicrobiota bacterium
CTCGGCGACAAGGTCCGCGACATCGATTTCGATGCCTACCGCGGGGAGATCCTGGGATTCGCGGGACTGATGGGATCCGGTCGCACGGAGACCATGCGGGCCATCTTTGGCGCGGACGCGCTGGAATCCGGGAAGATCTTTCTCCATGGGGGCACTTCGCCCACGGCCATCCGCTCCCCGCGCGAGGCGGTGCGGAACGGCATCGCACTCCTGACCGAGGATCGGAAAGCCCAGGGCCTCTTCCTCGCGCTGGGCATCCGCGAGAACCTGACCCTCAGTGCTCTCTCCCGGCTGGCGACGGCCACCGGCTGGATCCGACGCCCCGAGGAGACCTCCACGATCCAACGCTGGATCGAACGGCTCCAGATCCGCTGCGGTGGCCCGGATCAGGGCATCGCCCAGCTCAGCGGCGGCAACCAACAGAAGGTGATCGTCGCCCGCTGGCTCTTCCGCGATTGCGACATCCTGATCTTCGACGAGCCCACCCGGGGCGTGGACATCGGGGCGCGGTTCGAGATTTACCGGTTGCTCGCCGATCTCGCCGCCCAGGGCAAGGCGGTGATCGTGGTGTCCTCCGACCTCAACGAACTTCTGATGCTCAGCGACCGCATCGCGGTGATGTCGGCGGGTCGACTCGCGGCCACCTTCCGGCGTGGGGAATGGACCCAGGACGGCATCATGGCGGCGGCCCTGAGTGGTCATCTGGGTGTTCCCGCTGCGAACTGAGGTCCGTGCCTGTGCCAAGCGTGTCGAAACCCTTGCCCACGACCGCCTCCGTTCAACCTCTGCGCCGTGCCCTGGGTGATTCCCTGGGGCTGCTGGTGGCCCTGGGCCTGTTGGTGCTGACCTTCAGCCTGATGACCGGTCATTTCTTCAGCGCCGCCAACTTCCGCACCATCGCCAACCAGATCCCTTCCGCCGTGCTCGTCGCCACCGGCATGACGCTGGTGCTGATTCTTGGCCAGATCGATCTGTCCGTCGGATCGGTGCTCGGCTTTTCCGGTGCCGTGCTGGGCGTAGCCCTGACCCAATGGAAATGGCCGTTTCCCCTGGCACTCGCCGGAGCGATCGGCACCGGACTCCTCTGCGGATTGTTCAACGGTCTGGTCTCCATCCGATGGCGGCTTCCCTCCTTCATCGTGACCCTGGGCATGCTCGAAATCGCCCGCGGCGCCGCCCATGCCGTCACCCGCTCCCAGACCCAGTACATTGGTGGTTCCATCGGGCGAATCGCCGGCACCGAGATCCTCGGGCTCTCCGTTCCCTTCCTGCTCGCTCTCGTCGTGGTGGTGGCCGGACACCTGTTGCTGACGCGCACCGTTTTCGGCCGACATGCCATCGCCATCGGTTCCAACGAGGAAGCGGCACGCCTCAGCGGCCTTGATCCGCGTCCCGTCAAACTCGCCATCTTCGGCGGCACCGGCGTGCTCGTCGCGCTGGCGTCCATCATCGACACCTCCCGCTTCGAATCCGCCAATCCCAACGCAGGCCTCGGACTCGAACTCCAGGCCATCGCCGCCGCGGTCATCGGCGGCACCAGCCTCATGGGCGGGCGCGGTTCCATCCTCACCACCTTCCTCGGCGTGGTCCTCATCGCCACCCTCAACTCCGGCCTCGCTTCGGTCGGAGCCCGGGACGAAGTCAAACGTCTCGTCACCGGCGCCGTCATCATCGCCGCCGTCATCCTCGATGTGTACCGGCAGCGCCGTTAGGGAGTGTGTGGTTTGTCGTGCGTCGTGTGTCGGAAGAAGTGAGGAGCTCGCCCCCCCACCTTCCAAGCCAGCCCATCCCCGACATTCTTCCCCCGAACTCCGAACTCCGAACTCCGAACTCCGCTCCCTTCCCCTCCCCACCCCAGACGCCAGACGCCAGACGCCAGACCCCAGACGCCAGACCCGGGCCCGGGCCCCGTCCCTCCCGCCCCGGAATCCTTGCCGGCGCGCGCCGAACTGTTAGCGGATGTCCATGACCACCGCCGTCCTGCGGGTCCTCGCCCTTGGTTCACTTGCCCTGCTTCTGCTCCCCGTCCATGCCGCTGCGGGCTCGGATGGCCATCGTCGAATGTCCCGAGCGGAACTCCTGGACCGCATCCGGGGCGGGTGGGCGGGCCAGATGATCGGGGTGGCGTACGGAGCGCCCACGGAGTTCCGGTCCAACGGAAAGATCGGCGACTGGGACCTAACCTGGGCGCCCGACCGTGTTTCGAATGCCATCGACCAGGATGATCTCTACGTCGAGATGACCTTTGCCAAGGTCATGGACGACCAGGGGTTGGGGGCGGGAATCGAGGCCTACGCAAAGGCCTTCCGGGACTCGGAGTATCCTCTCTGGCATGCCAACGCTGGCGCGCGCCGGTTCCTGGGCCTGGGAGTTCGCGCCCCGCTCTCGGGTCATCCGCGGTACAACATCCATGCCAATGACATCGATTTTCAGATCGAGGCCGACTTCATCGGATTGATGACTCCCGGGCTGCCGCGGGTCTCGAACCGGTTCTGCGACCGCATCGGGCGGGTGATGAACTACGGCGATGGTTTGTACGGCGGCATGTTTGTCTGCGGCATGTATTCCGCCGCCTTCTTCGAATCGGACCCGCGCCGGGTCGTGGAGGCGGGGCTCGCCTGCATCCCGGCGAAGAGCGAATACGCCCGGCTGGTGCGCGACCTGCTCACGTGGTCGGAGCAGCACCCCACCGACTGGCGCAAAGTCTGGCAGCTGGTCCAGGATCGCTGGGACCGCAACGATCCCTGCCCTGACGGCGCCCACGACGCGTTCAACATCGATGCCAAACTGAACGGCGCCTACATCGCCTTCGGCCTGCTCTTCGGCGGAAAGGACTTTTTGCGAACGATGGAAATCTCGACCCGTTGCGGTCAGGACTCCGACTGCAACCCCTCCAGCGCCGCCGGCGTGCTCGGGGTCATGCTCGGCTACGATAAAATTCCGGAGCTCTGCAAGTCGGGCATCCCGGCCCTCGCCGATCGCAAGTTCGCGTTCACCGCCTATTCCTTCAACGACATCGTCCGCTCCACCGAAACCCGGGCCCTGCAGGTCATCCGCAAAGCGGGCGGCAAGGTGTCCGACACCGAGGTGATGATCCCGACCCAATCCCCCAAGGCCCCGCGACTCGAGCAATGGAGCCCGGGAATTCCGGATCGCCGATCGGGCATCGCGGACGCCTCCTGGTCCTGGCAGGGCGCCTGGCAAACAGAAGGCCAGGAAAAGTCTGCGGACCGCGGGGGTGCCGAGGCGACCTTCCGCTTCGAAGGCGTCGCCGTCGTGTTGCTAGGAAAACTCGATCAGGCCGGGGGCCGGGCGGACGTGTTCCTCGACGGCAAGAAGGTTGGCGTCGCGGACGCCTACCTTGTGGACCGCACCCATGACCATTGCCTGTGGCACACCTATGGACTGAAACCCGGTCCCCACATCCTGCGCCTGGTAACGCGAAGCGACCGCGACCCACGTTCCAAAGCCGCCCGCATCTCCCTCTCCGGCGCCGTCACCTACCGTTCCCCCTGACTCCCGTCTCCCCACTCCGCACTCCCGCCTTCCTCAGCGCTGTCGGGCGAACTCGACATCGAAACTCTGTCCGAGCGCCGCCTGGAAATAGACGCCGTACAACTGGTCGGTTTGCGGGAAGTAGGTCAGACGGTAGGTGGATCCCGGGTAGCCCACGTCCTGGAGTTCCACGAACACCTTGATCTTTCCGGCTTCGCGGGTTGCCTCCGCTTTCGCCACGTGAATGGGATTCGGGTTGAGGTAGGCGGCCTCGAGCCGGCCCGTCGCGGCATCACTCGTTCGAACCTCGATCACGTAGATGGCATCGGTGCGCTGCCAGCGTCCCACCAGCTTCGCGTAACCCGGGTCGGAGACCTCGGAAGCAGGGGGGGATCCAGCCGTCGCAGTGGTCCCGGTCGAAGTCGCGGTCGCAGGCGCGGCTGGAGCAGCCGCCGGACCCGTCTCCCGGGAATCACAACCTGCTCCGCTTGCGAGCACCGCAGCCAGAAGTCCGATGAAGGCCCTCTCCTGAACCCAGGAACCACCCAACTTCCGCAGGAATACTGACGTCAGCATGGGACCAGCCTGCTCCCACCGATCCCTCCCGCGTCAATTCGGCAGTTCCGTCCCCCTCAGGAAACCCCTTTGCGGTTCAGCGTCCCTCTGCCATGAATGCCACATGGTCATTGGCGTCCCCAAGGAACTGAAGGATCAGGAACACCGCGTGGCGCTGCCGCCGTCGGCCGCCTATCAACTCGCCCGTCGCGGCCATGGCGTCGTGATCGAAAAGAACGCGGGATTGGGCTCCGGGTATCCGGACGCCGACTACCTGGCCGCCGGGGCCCGCATCGTGGCCGAGCACGCCACCGTCTTCGAAAAGGCCGACCTCATCGTCAAGGTGAAGGAACCCCTGCCGTCCGAGTACGAACTCCTGCGCCCCGGCCACCTGCTCTTCACCTACCTTCATCTCGCGGCCGACCGCTCCTGCACCGAAGCCCTGCTCAAATCCGGCTGCACCGCCATCGCCTATGAAACGCTGGAGGTGAACCGGCGGCTGCCCCTGCTCGAACCGATGAGCGAAATCGCCGGGCGCATGAGCATTCTCGTGGGCGGCTATTTCCTCGCCAAACACAACCGCGGCTCCGGCGTGCTGCTCGGCGGTGTTCCCGGCGTCCTCCCGGGCAAAGTCGTCGTGCTCGGCGGCGGCACCTCCGGCGTGAACGCCGCCCGCATGGCCACGGGCGTCGGTTCCGACGTCACCATTCTTGAGGTTGACCTGGAACGGATGCGGTTCCTCGACATCACGCTGCACAGCGCCCACACGCTGTTCTCAAATGAAACCCATCTCCAGGACCTCCTGCCGGGTGTCGATCTGCTCATCGGGGCCGTCCTGCTCCCCGGAGCCCGTGCGCCCAAGCTGATCCGCCGGGAAATGCTCCGCTCCATGCGGCCGGGAAGTGTGTTTGTCGACATCGCCATCGACCAGGGCGGCTGTTCGGAAACCTCGCGACCAACCACGCACGACGACCCGGTGTACGAGGACGAGGGCGTGACCCACTACTGCGTCAGCAACATGCCCGGCGCGTATGCCCGCACCGCCACCCAGGCCCTGACCAACGTCACCTTCCCCTACCTCCAGCAACTCGCTGATTTCGGACTCCAGGAGGCCTGCCTGCGCCAGCCCGCACTCTGGTCAGGCGTCAACACCATCGCCGGCAAGCTGACCCATCGCGCCGTCGCCGAAGCCCACGGACTTCCCTACACCGACCCCAAATCGGTCGTGGCCTGACGGTTCATATTTCCCCACTGCTCTCCGAATTGGACTCAGGTCGGGTGACCGAGGGTCGCGCCCACGCGAGCAGGGCGAGGAACGGGGCCATGAACAGGACCGAGCTTCCGATCATGTAGCCCGGCGTCATCATGCCCATACGTTCCATCTGCTCCATCTGCATCTCGACCATCCCCATGGAGGCGTACATCTCCCGGACGTCCGCCGTGGAATAGGTCAGGATCGACGCCGTCCCGAACACCACCACCAACGCGACCCCGAGGGACCATCCCCACATCCGACGGTGAAAGAGGCCGTAGGCCGACAGTCCCGCCGCCGCGGCTGTAAGTCCCCAGAGTCCGGCCCCGACAAAGCCGCGGGCGAACACGCCGAAGGCGGGAAACATGCCGCCGTACGCCAGGGGCATCAGGGAAAACATGAACGCCAGCAGGGCCATCCAAAGCACCGCCCCGAGCAGCGGTCCCGGAAACGCGTCGGTCCAGGAGGGAGCCGGGTTCAGCGCCTCGCAGGTGGCCTGGACGTGGCGGCTGCGGAAGAACAGGAAGAAACCCAGCGGCATGGCGATCAGGAACACCGAAGCCAGCACGCCCATGATGATCAAGGGAATCATGAGCGCGGCCATCGGCGGTCCGCCGCCCCCTTCGGGAAGCATGCCCCGCAACATCTGCGGGATCAGGACCCCCATTCCCACCATCCCGATCACCCCGCAAAACAGCCAGCCCACCGAAAACACGTGCCAGATGGCCCGGGCCCAGCGGCGCGCCTTCACGGTAGCGATACCCATCCCGATGAAGAACGCACCGCCAAGCACGTAAACGGCTACCCCGGGAATCATCGACGACGTCGGCATACCCTTGTTGGACATGCTCATCGCGATCAATCCCGTGAGCAGCGCCAACAACCAGGCACCAGCGCCCATGACGATCTGCAACACTCCCACCACCATCAACCACGCCTTCCGATCCTGGTAGGTTGCCCCGCCTTCGACACTCGATTCGTTCATAAATGATGCTTCCGATCGGGATGATTCCCACGGTCCACCAACGGGTTCGTTGGCACGCTGCTCCCCCAACTCCCCGCTGCCAAGCGGCTTTTAACTATCCGACCCAGCGCGGATGGTCCGCTCCAGCACCCCCGAGTCCCTGCGAAAGCATCCTCGGTTCCGATCCGTCCGACCGCATCACCCACAAGGCCGGCGATCCACCCGTCGCACACCGGCAAAACGCCACCCAGCGGCCGTCCGGCGATTCGGTCGCGCGAAAGTCCCAGACCGCGGGTTCACTGCGCGTCAGGAACTGTTCGGTTCCGGTCTTCGAATCCCAACGCACAATGTCGGTCCCGCCCCGGGCCGATCCCGGGAGGTACTCACGGTTGAAGTGATCGAGGTCGGGCTGGCCCACGCGATATTGCCAGGGAACCACCGACCCCGGACGCCGACGCGCCATCAGCACCCCGCCGCTCTTCGTCCACTGCGGCACGTTGGATCCCCCGCCTTTGTTGTCCGCAGGCCCATAGGTGGCGCCGAACCAAAGGGCCTGGCCGCTGGTCACGGTCCGGAACCCCGAGCCGTCCCCTCGCGCGAGGCACAGATCCGACCAGTCATGACCGGGATCACTCCGAAAGACGCAGTCCTGAAAGGCCAGCCACTCGCCCTCCGGCGACCACATGGGCGCGAAATAGAGATGATCCGGGTGGCTGACCACCAGGGTCCGGGCTTTCCCTTCCGGATCACTCGTCCAGATCTGGTAACCCTTCGGACTGGCGAGATGAAACGCGATCCGGCTGCCGTCCGGGCTGAGGCTGAATCCGTAGGGCAATCCCTCCCCCGCCTCCGTGAAGGGGTGCGCGTCCGAGCCATCCAGGCGCATATTGAACACCTGCCCCACCTTGTTGCGCACCACCTGCACCAGCATGCGACCGTTCTTGAGCAGCAGTTGCGGAGTGTAAAAAACCGCCAGCCGGTCCCGGGTCGCGATCTCGGTGAGTTCCCCGGTTGCGAAATCGTAAAGCCAGAGATGCGTCGGGGTCTGGGTGTAATACTCCTCGAACGGTTTGCCCGGACCATCGCGCCGGGCCTCCATGCTCAGGAACATGACCTGGCGTCCCCCTTCCAACACCGGCCCCGGCTGCCAGGTGACCTGGTCCGGCTTCTCGAACTGAAACACCCGGAACCCCGTGCCATCCGCCCGGATCATGCAGGTCCTGCCCGCCGACGCGAACAGCAGGAGGGGAACGTCGCCACCCGCCCGGCTGTGGCCCAGGCTGCGGCACCCCAACCCGGCCAGCGTGGCCAGTGATCCTGCCGCCAGTGTCCGAACAAAGTCCCGTCGCGTGGTCATGCGTTGTCGTCCTTCCCCCGCCGCGTTGTTGGCGTTCGAAAACCAGGGAACCAAACCGTGCGTCCCGGTCGGTCCCTTCACTTGGCCGGTTTCACCGTGAGCCAGAGCCAGTCCGTCCGTTCCTTCAGCAATCGAGACCAGCCCTGGGGCACGCCGTTGTTCTCGCCGCGACTGACCAGATCCTGGGGCACGATGGATTCGCGGCCGGTGCCGCGTTCCTCGAGCACCACCCGGACCGGCCCGTTGAAGGCCTTCGCCCCGGTCGTGGCCACCAGCTTCAGCACCGACTCGCCGTCGCCCGCCGGGCCGTCCACCGCAGCAGCAGTGACGCCCTGAGGCAGATCACGAATCACGCACTGCACCGCGTTGGTCGCCCCGAAACGCCGGTTCACCGTAACCTTCACCCCATTGGTCGCCCCGGCATTGACCAACACGGAACTCGCCGCCAACCGCGCCGAAACAGTCGGCTCGCCGCGACGAAGGTTCAGGCGGTAGCGATGTTCCGACCCGCCCCGGTGGGTCCGCGACCCGACCACCACCACAAACTCGCCGTCCCTCGGCGCCTTCCAGTCCAGGTGCGGATCCCGCGACGCCTCGCCATCGTCATTGAAGGCCAGCTCCTTACCGTCCAAATCCTCCACCCGCACCCAGGCATCCAACGGCGATCCCCAGAGCGCCGCCTCCACGTCCACCGTCACGAAGGCATCCTTCGAGGCATGGAACCGGAAGCGGTCCTCGTCCGTGCCCGACGACAGTTCTCCGCACAACACGCCTTCGGAAGGCAAGGCCCCCGAAGCCGCGACGGTGTCGTTCGGTTCGGATTCGCGGGCGCCGCCGGGGAACAACTGCGGTTCGCGGTCCCCGGCCGTGAGATGGAGTCGATAGACGGAGCCTTCGCCACCCGCCAGGGACACCGAGGATTCGGCGGGGTACCGGAACCCGAAAACCTGCACGACCAGGGTCTCGTCCTGGGTCGAACGCCGTGCGATGCGGGGATCGAAGGTGATGAAGTCGTGGTTCCAGGCGACCTCCCCGCCATTCGTGTTCACCAGGCGAAGAACGGGATCGATCTTGCTCATCAGGGTGAAGGCATCGAGCCGGGCCTCCAGCCATTGACCCGCCTTCACCGACACCGCGAAGGAATCGACGTCGCCGTTCTTGTCCAGGCGTCCGTTCATGACCGACGGAAGGTTCGTCACGACCTGGGGCACACGAAACCGGTCGTTGGGTTCGACTTCCGACAAATCGGTTCCCGTTCCGACCACGAACAACCGCGGTTCGCTCGCGCCGTCCGGATGGAACAACCGCACCAGCCTCGGGCCCGGCGCCGCGTCGGGAGCCACCACGACGTCGAACTTCCCGGAGTTGGTCCGGGCCTGGAAGGTGAGTCCACCGCCTTCCACCCAGGCTTCCACCGGCCACGACTCGAACTTGCCGCTGGCCGTGACCAGCGCGGTGGTGCCGGGATTCGCGCCGGCGGGATAAAGGTGCTCAAGCACGGGCGCGGCCGCGAAAGCCGGAACACTCCCCGCGAGAAGAAAACCCAGGGCAAAGGTTCGCAGGCGGGAAATGAACGTGGGTAGCGGTTGTCGCGCTGCGACAACCCCGCCCGCGCTGAGCGGGCGGCCTGGAGTTTGGCCGTTATCGCCCATCGCACAGAAGTCGCGGAGCGACGGGACGATGGTAGCCAGGGGCTTCAGCCCCTGGACCCGGTGTGAGTTTCGGGTGCGTCGCGGCGCGACGCCGGAATCGTTTGTCTGCAATTCCCTCACGAACCCTTCGATTCGCCTACGCCTCCGTTAACGGTCGTACGTCGCTCCGCGACGCCAACCAGAAAAACCACGCAAACCGTGGGCGTTGCCCACGGCTACCGTCATTCTGTCGCTCCGCGACGCCTGAAAATGGCCAAACTCCAGCCCGCCCGCGCTGAGCGGGCGGCAGCCTTGAGGTGTTGCGCCGCTGGACGCGGCGCTACTCGTCGCAGCGCGACGAGTTCCACCCCCCACAAACGGCGGATGCACCAACCCCCGACTCAAGCGAACAACTCCTTGATCAGGCGGCCCTCGTTCACCAGCGGCACCGGCCGGCCGGTGTTCGTGTGCAGCACCTGTCGGGGATCGATTCCCATCTTGGTGTACAACGATGCCGCAAAATCCTCCGGGCGATAAACGTTCTCGGAGGCGTAGTAACCCTTGGCATCGGTCGCGCCGATGACCCGGCCCCGCGGCACTCCGGCCCCGGCCATGAGCACCGACATCGCCCCCGGCCAATGATCGCGACCGGCGTCCTTGTTCACCTTCGGCGTCCGGCCGAACTCCCCGAGCGCGATCACCAGGGTGTTGTCGAGCAAGCCGCGTTCATCCAGATCCGACACCAGCGCCGCCACGCCCTGGTCGAAGCGCTTGAGATGATCGCCTTTGTAGGCGTCGAAGATCTTCGTGTGATGATCCCAGCCGCCGTAATAGACCGTCACGAAACTGACCCCGACCTCCACCAACCGACGCGCCAGAAGCAGGCGCTGGGCGAAATCGTTCCGGCCGTAATTCTCCCGGACCTTCTCCGCCTCGCGTTCCAGGTCGAAGGCCTCCTGCGCCGGCTTCGAGGCCACGAGGTCGAGTCCCTGGGAATGAAACTGGTCGAAGGTCACCGCCGGATCCTCCATCAACCGGTCGGAGTAACGCTTCATGCGGTCGAGGGATTTCCGCAGCGCCTCGCGATTCCCGGCCCTGCCCTCGGCCACCGACGCCGGGAGCACAACGTCGCGCACCTTGAACCCCTTGGTATTGGGCGAGCCGTCGATCACGAAGGGGGCGTGCTGGCCGCCCAGGAAATTCGGACCACCCGAACGCGACACCTCGGGCAGGGCCACGTACGCCGGCAGGCCGTTCCTCAAACCGCGATCGTACGAAACCATCGAACCGAACGAGGGATGGAAGGTGACGAACGCCCCGCAGGCCACCGGGACCGGCGTCGGCATGCCGGTCATCATGTAGTGGTTGCCGCCCCCGTGGTTCGGATCCTTGTGATAGATCGAACGGACGATGGACAACTTGTCCGCCACCGCCGCCAGCTTCGGCACGCACTCGCTGAACTGGATGCCATCGGCCGCGGTCCGGATCGGCTTGAACTCACCCCGGATCTCCGAGGGCGCGTCCGGCTTCGGATCGAAGGTCTCGTAATGCGACGGACCGCCGTCCAGCCAGACGAGGATGCAGTTGACCTTGCTGCCGGCGCCCTTGGCTCCAGCGCCGGCCGCCGCGCCCGCCTCGGCGCCCAGCGCGCGAAGCCGGAGCAGGTCGCACAATCCCAGTCCCAGGGCTCCGCCCAGCCCGACCTGCAGGAAGTCGCGCCGCCGTATGCCGGCGCAGTTGGTGTGTTCGCTGGACATCGGTTTCAATGGTTGAAGACAAACTCCGCCGAATTCAACAGCGCCCAGAGGACATCCTCGGTCGCTGTCCGACGCGTCTCCGGGGTGGTTCCCTCCCCGAAAGCCGCCACCGCCGTCGATAGTTCATCCGCGGTCGGCGGTCGGCCAAAGGTGGCCAGGTAAAGCTCGGTCACGATGTCCGCCGGAGTCCGAGGACTCGCCGCCAACTGGCGCACGCGTCCGTCAGCATCCGCAAATTTCTCGTGCAACCGTCGGGAATTCATCAGGTGCAGGGCCTGGACCACGCTGGTCCGGACGTCCCGTTCGCAGGGACAATCACTGCTGGAATTCGGCCGGCCGAAGGCGTCGAGGAACTGGGACCCGATCTTGTAGCTCCAGGTCTGCATGGCCCGGGTGCCCGGTGGACAGCCGTTGAAGTCGTCGCCCACCCCGGTGACGTCACTGACCGCATCCAGCAGGACCTCGGCCGGGAGGCGTCGACGGTAGCTGCGCGAGAAGTTTTTGGTGTCGCCGAGGTTCGATTCGTTGGGGGTCGATCCGAGCTGGTACAGGCGCGAGTTGAGGATGGTGCGCATGAGATGCTTCAGGTCGAAGCCATGCGCCGCGAAATCCTCCGCCAGCGCCGCCAGGAGGGGCTCGTTGCTGGCCGGGTTCGAGACCCGGAAATCATCCACCGGATCGACGATTCCCCGGCCGAAGAACGCGGCCCAGACGCGATTGACCGCAGCCCGGGCGAAGAACGGATTCTCCGGCCGGGTCAGCCAGTCGGCGAACGCCCGGCGGGGATCGCTTCCCGCGCCGCCGGTCAGGTCGGGTCCATCCGGCGCCCGCGGCGGCATCTCGCGGCCCGTGACCGGATGGCGCACCGCACCACCCGGCGTGAAAAAGAACGATTCGGTCCCGGCCGAGATGGGCGGCGACAACCCCGCCCCCTTCTGTTTCAAGGGCCCGAACACGGCCGCGAAGCTGTAGAAGTCGTCCTGGCTCCACTTCTCATTCGGATGATGGTGGCACTTGGCGCACTCCATGCGGACACCCAGGAACAGCTGTCCGAACATGGTGGTGAGTTCCGGGGGTTCCCGCCGGTCGCGATACACCACGATCGGGCCGTCCCGATGATTGCTGCCCTCGGCCAACAGAATCTCCCGGACAAACTGGTCGTACGGCCGACCCGACCGGAACCAGTCGCGCAACCACCGGTCCAACACGAACACACTCTTCACCCCGACCCGATCCGGGTTGGGTCGGAGGAGATCCGCCCACTTGTTCGCCCAGTAATCGGCGTACTCCGGGCGTGCCAGCAGCTTTTCCACCCACTCCGCACGCCGCTTACGGGAGGCCTCGGAATCCAGCCCGGCGCCTGAGGTTGAATCCGCCGCGGTCCCCTGCCCCAGGAATTCCCGGACTTCCTCCGGCTTCGGCAGCACCCCCAGGGCGTCGAGCGACGCGCGGCGCAGGAACTCGGCGTCGGTGCACGGATCCGAGGGAAACAACCCCAGCTTGCGGAACTGGGCGTAGGCCTGGGTGTCGATAAAGTTATAAACGGGAAGGGCCTTGAACTGATCCTCGGGAATGACCCGGTCGGAAGGCACCGCGATCCGCGACGCCGCCACCAGACCGGAGAACCGGGCCACGACCACCCCCTCGCCAGAGACGGTTCCCACCTTGAGCGCGCCGCGGTCGTCGACCTGGACAATCTCCTTCTCGTTGGAGAAGTACTCCGCCAGGGACGTCACATCCCGTTCGGTGCCGTCGGAGTAACGCGCGCGTACCGTGAGTTTCGCCTCGGCCTTGCGGACGTAAGTCCCTTCGCGCGGCTCGACCGAGACGCTGACCAGGGTCGGCTCGTTGGTCCGCTGATACGGCATGCCCGCACGGATCCAGCGTCTGAGCAGCGTTTCGGCCTCGGATCCCGGATCAATCCGCTGCCCGCCCCCGTGCTCCACCCGTCCCGTCGGTTTCAGCACCAGCAGGCTCTCGTCGGGCGAGGCCGGAAACACGCGGCGTCCGCGGACTTCCGTGACGATCTCCTCAAAATCCGACCGCGGATCGTAGCTGAACACCGAAAGCTTGAACCCGTTCTGGCCATCGGGCTTGGCGTGGCACGAACCCGCGCTGCATCCCGCCTTCGCCAGAACCGGCAGTACGTCGTA
>CAYZAE010000014.1:61019-63693 GCA_964476125.1 uncultured Verrucomicrobiota bacterium
TCGCCGGAATGCCGCTTGAACCCGGTGAACGAGGTGAACTGGCCGCCCTCCTCCCCCGCCACCACCCGGCTGCCATCCGCGGACCACGCGACCGAACTGAATCCATGGCGTCGCCCCCCGATGGTCACCGCCGCTTCCCGGGTCTTCACATCCCAGAGCTTGAGTTGCTTGTCCGAACCCACCGACACCAGCTCCGTCGCCGTCGGATTGAACGCCACGCCAGTGACCGCCCCCGCGTGGCCTTCGAACCGGCCGACTTCCTTCTGGCTCAGGAGTTCCCAGAGCTTCACCAGTTTGTCGGCGCCCGCCGTGGCGAGCAGGCCGCCATCGCTGCTCACCGAAAGGTCCAGAACGCTATCCGCATGCGCCACCCACGCCCCCATGGGGCGGCCGGTGTCGGCGGCAAAAACCCGCACCCAGCCGTTCTCCCCGGGACCGCCTTCGGCCACGATCAACGCGCCGCCATGGGGACTGAACCGGAGCGCCGTGACGCGACCCGTGAGGTTGGAGGTCACGGTCCAGGCGGGCTCCAAGGTGGTTGCATCCCGCACGATCAGTTCCCGGAACCCCCCGCTTGCCAGCCATCGGCCGTCCGAACTCCAGGCCACCGAACGCACGGCGTCCTTGTGGGCCGGCAGGCTGACCGGCGGCACGGTGTTGGTTCCCCCCAGGGTCTGCACGACGAGTTCCCCCGCCCGCCCGAAGGCCACCCGTTTCGCCTCGGCATCGAGGGCCACGGCGAGCACCGGACGGTAGCCAGGGGGCATGGGTTCGAGCACGACCCCCCGCGGGGCCGTCAGACGCGCGTAGATCGCCGGGTCCCAACGCGCCCCGTCCTGGATCCAACGGCGCACCGCCCCCACCTGATTCGTGGAAAGCTGCTTCTTCGGCGGCATGTGGGGATCCGCCTCAGGGCCCAGCAGGTTGAAGAGAAGGCTCTTCTCCGGCTTTCGGGGGACCACCGCCTTGCCGCTGTCGCCGCCCTTCAGAATCGCGTCCCGGCTGTCGAGGGCCAGACCGCCCCGGTGTTTCTCCGCGTTGTGGCAGCCGAGGCAGTTCGACTGCAGCACGCGCATGGCCTCCTCGGTGGCGCGTTCCTTGTCCTTGGGCCGTCGTCCCCACAGCCGGCTCCCGAATCCCTCCGCGCCCCAGGCCGTGCCGGCGAGCAGGCCTTCCACGCCGAGAAGGATCGCCATCACCAGGGCCTGGCGCGGGACAGTTCGTGGATGGGCGGGGCGCATGGCGTCGATTCTAGCCGTCACTGAAACCTCACACAACCGAAGCTTGCGGCCGCGCCCCGGATCACTGGACCGTCGTCGGCGACATGGACACGGCTCCATTCTGGAACCCGCGAGGTGCAACCGCATGAAGGGCCCCTCCCCGCTGACCGTCTGGCTCGGCCGGAACCCGGTCGCCTTCACCCTGCTCGCGTCACTCTCCGCCTTCGGGGCCTACACCTGCATGTACGCCTTCCGGCGTCCGTTCACAGTGGGGACCTTTGCCGGCCAGGAACTGTGGGGGTTCAAGCTCAAGGTGCTGCTGGTGGTCGCGCAGATGATCGGCTACGCGCTGTCCAAGTTCACCGGGATCAAGATCGTCTCCGAAGCCGCCCCCGGGAAACGGATCGTCATGATCGCGGCGCTGCATGGACTGGCCTGGGTCGGTCTGCTCATGCTGGCCACGCTCCCGCCCTCCCTCGCCCTGGTGGGCATGTTCCTCAACGGCCTTCCCCTCGGCATGATCTGGGGCCTGGTGTTCAGTTTTCTTGAGGGGCGAAGGGTTACTGAATTTCTCGGACTCGGTCTCAGCGTCAGCTTCATCTTCGCCTCCGGCTGGGTGAAATCCGTCGGCAGCTGGGTCATCGGCTCCTGGGGCGTCACGGAACTCTGGATGCCCGCCGTGACCGCCGCCCTGTTCGTCCCCCCCATGGCCCTCTGCCTGCTCATCATGAGCAAGCTTCCCCCGCCCGACGCCCGCGACATCGCGGAACGTACGGAGCGGGCCCCCATGGACCGCGCCGCCCGCTCCCGTCTTCTCAGGGAACTCGGCGGTCCGCTCGCCTTTCTGGTCGCCCTCTACGTCCTTCTGTCCGTGTACCGCGATCTGCGCGACACCTTCATGGCGGATGTGCTGAAGGAATTGAATCAACCCGCCCCCGCCGGGCTGTTTGCCCAGGTGGAATCGTTCGCTGGCCTTGGCGTGCTGCTCTCCCTCTCCGGTCTTTGGTTCATCCGCAACCACTGGCGTGCCCTCGCCGCCTACCACGTGGTGGTCGTGATCGGCACCACGCTCGTGGGCGCCTCCAACTGGCTGTTCCGCGCCGGTCAGATCCCCACCTTCTGGTGGCTCGCCCTCTCCGGTCTCGGCATCTACCTGGCCTACGTGCCCTTCAACAGCATCTTCTTCGACCGCCTGCTCGCCGCCACCCGCCGGGTCGGCACCGCCAGCTTCCTCATCTACGTCGCCGACGCCTCCGGCTACGCCGCTTCCGTCGTGCTCTACCTCGGACGTCTATTCGGACTGAAAAACATCAGCTGGACCCAGCTGACCTGGTCCACCGGCTGGCTGCTCACCGCCGCCGCCCCCCTGCTGCTCGGCATCGCCTGGCTCGGACTCCAACGCCAGCGCGCCCGACGGGGAGTCGGGGCGTAGGTCGTGGGTCGTAGGTCGTGGG
>CAYZAE010000014.1:63793-65275 GCA_964476125.1 uncultured Verrucomicrobiota bacterium
CGACCTACGACCTTCGCCACACGACCCACGATTCGGGGCGTCTGGCGTCTGGGGTCTGGTGTGGGATTCGGGATCAGGAACGACCTACGACCTTCGCCACACGACCCACGATTCGGGGCGTCTGGCGTCTGGCGTCTGGCGTCTGGGGTCTGGGGTCTGGGGTGGGATTTGGGATTCGAAACGACCTACGACCTACGACCTACGACCTTCGACCTTCGACCCACGACCCACGCTCACGGCCCTTCCCCGTTCCCAGGCCCGAACCGGAACAACGCCCCGTCGTGGGAGAACGCGATCCACAGGCGTCCCTGGGCGTCCAATTGCGGCGGACCCGTTCCCACCGGCCGCGCATACCCCATGCGTTGCTTCCACCACCCCACCAGTTCGCCCAAACCCCGGGGGAGGTAACGATCCATCCGCCAGGAAACCCGGTACCGCCATTTCAGATGGCCCTGGGCATCGAAGGCCCGCACCCAGCGGTCCATGGTGACGACATAGATCGTCCCGTCGGGGGCGACCACCGGGGAATGAGAAAGATTCCCCTGCGAGAGCGGGGTTTCCCAAAGCACCTTTCCGGCCCGGTCCACCGACAGAAGCCGGACGGGTTTGTCGATCTCCCATGCTCCCACGATCGCCACGTCTCCCGCCGCCATGGCTGGCATGCAGGTGGCGACTTCCGGGCGGCCCAACTGCCAGAGCGGGTTTCCATCCGCATCAAAGGCCGCGAGAGTGAGACCGGGGCCACGGCCCCAAACGAAGGATCCATCGGACCGGACGGCTGGCCCCATGCCGTATCCGGGCTCCGTTTCGCGCCGCCAACGAAGGGTTCCGTCCGCGCGAAGCCGGAACATCACGTTGGTGGCGGGGCTGGGCGCCTCAAACAGCCAGTCGCCCTCGGGCGTTCGCACCGGGGCTGAGACGACGGGAGCCTGGGACTCGAACCTCCAGCGCTCGGATCCGTCGGGGCCAAACAGCGCGACCGCCTCCTTGAGAGCGACACAAACGTCGTTGGATACGACGACAGCGAACCGGCCGCCCATTGGCGCCTGGGCAAGGTCACAAGCCAGGGTCCTCCGCACCACGCCATTCGTGATCCAAACCAGGTGACGGCCGTTGGTGGCGCTAGCCCAGGCGGTCACCAGCGATCCGTCGGCGAGCTGTTCCAGATCGGGGTACTGCCCCCCCATTCCCAGACTTCCCCAGAGATCCAATCGCCAGTTCACGTTGCCCTGCGCGTCCACCGAATGAACCTGCCGCAGATCCGCGGCGGCCACCCCGCCATTGGGCAGGAACACGAGATGCCCGGCCAGTCCGGCGTCCTTGGTGAGGCTCATCCGGTGCACGACGACCGGATCCCGTGTGGTCAGCCAGCCCACGAACCCGCCCATCGCCACGAACACCGTGATGACGGCCAGAAACCGCCGCCATTGGATCCGCTGGAGCATGGGCCCTTCTTCGCCTCATCCCTCCGCACAGGTCAAT